>NZ_JAQVNX010000002.1 GCF_028702905.1 Methanofollis sp. | reverse complement strand
TGTGTGACAGTCCCCCGGAACTGGCACTACAGAAAAGAAAGATATAATGGTGCGCCCGTCCCCATTCAGGTGAGAGAACCTTCGACAATGCCCCCCGGCCGCGGAGGCATCAGGTGAGTCCATGGAATATCGTCAGCTTGCACAAATGGTCGTCGGGACGGCGATGCTCTTCTGCGGGGCGTATTTTATGGCCCTGCTCGTCGGTGGCCTTCTTACTCTGAACATTATGAACGTCCCCCTGCTCTTCCCATCTCTTGCGGTCGTGGCGCTGGTGCTGGTCGTCCTCGGGTGGCTGAAAAAGTACCTCGACCGGATCGCGACGGCCCTGGAAGAGACCGAACAGAGGGTCGAGAGGATCGAGAGCGCCCTGGAGAAGATCCCCCGGTAGGTCTTCAGACCCTCCACCGCGTGAGGGTGATGATCGCGGGTTCGCCCATGGAGAACCGGCATGGGCGAGGCGGCCCCATCGCATCGAACCCATCCTATCGGGCGCATCGCGATTATGTCCGATTAAGGTGGCCTGATATCAAAAATTATCTTCTATGTCGGCCTTATGCGAGAATAAAGCCCTTATGGGTGCTGCATTTCCTTGCATCTCTTTTCTTTTCGTGATTTTCCCTCCTGTCATGCCCGCCTATCGCGGTTCTGGGACGTTATTCTCCCTTTCTGTGAGTTAATTTTATAACCGTCTGAAGGAAACATTGTTCCATCTCCTCGAGTATGGGAGCAGTGAAAAACCATGTCTGTGCGAAAAAACATTCTGGCGCTTCTTATCGTCGCCTGTATCGGGCTCTTTGCGGTGCCTGCCCTGGCCGCAGACCCCGACGGGACGGCGACTCTTGAGGAGGATCCGGGAATGGCCCTCGACTTTATCTGGGTCCTTGTCTGCGGGTTCATGGTGATGTTCATGCAGGCCGGGTTCTCCATGGTCGAGACCGGGTTCACCAGGGCGAAGAACGCGGCGAACATCATGATGAAGAACCTGATGGACTTCTCCGTCGGCGCCCTCGCCTACTGGGCGGTCGGCTTCGCCGTCATGTACGGCACGATGGAGGGCATGAACTGGCTCTTCGGCTGGTCGGGCTTCTTCCTGCTCGGCGACGCCTACGATGTCACCACCATCCAGTCCTGGTTCTTCCAGATGGTCTTTGCGGCGACCGCCGCCACGATCGTCTCGGGGTCTGTCTCTGAAAGGTGCAAGTTCTCGACCTATGTCATCGCCAGCGCCGTGATCACCGCTGTGATCTACCCTCTCTACGGCCACTGGCTCTGGGGCGGCGGCTGGCTTGCAGACCTCGGCGCCCTCGACTTCGCGGGTTCCGGCGTCGTCCACGCCCTCGGCGGCTGGCTCGCCCTGGCCGGTGCACTCCTGCTCGGCCCCCGCATCGGCAAGTATGCAAAGGACGGCACGCCCCGTGCGATCCCCGGCCACTCGGTGACCCTGGGCATCCTGGGTGTATTCGTGCTCTGGTTCGGGTGGTACGGCTTCAACTGCGGTTCGACGCTCGCTGCGGACAGCCTCAGGATCTCGGTCATTGCGGCAAACACCACACTGGCCGCGGCGGCGTCCCTCGTCACCGCGATGCTGATCACCTGGGCCTGGCACGGCAAACCCGATGTCTCGATGTCGGGCAACGCGGCGATCGCCGGGCTTGTCGCCATCACCGCCGGGTGCGCCTGGGTGAGCCCCCAGATCTCGGTGCTGATCGGCATCGTCGCCGGTGCCCTTGTGGTCGTCGGCGTCTGGTTCCTGGACTGGAAACTCCACATCGACGACCCTGTCGGTGCGATCTCCGTCCACGGGATCAACGGCGCCTGGGGCCTCCTGGCCCTCGGCCTGTTTGCCGACGGCACCTATGGCGGCGTGACCGGGCTCCTGTACGGCAACGCGGGGTTCTTCGCCGTGCAGGCTTTATCGGTTGCGGTCAACTTCGTCTGGGCCTTCGGCACCGGCCTCGTCCTCTTCGGCCTCCTGAAGGCGGTCGTGGGCATACGGGTCTCGGCTGCCGAGGAGTTGCAGGGCCTTGACATCGGTGAGCACGGGATGTCGGCCTACCCGAACTTCGTGGCCACAGAGCCCGCGACAGAGGTGGAGCGATGAAAAAGATCGAGGCAATCATCAGATCGACGAAATTCGATGACGTGAAGGCCGCCCTCGAAGGTATCGGGATGGTCTCCATGACTGTCTCCGAGGTGAAGGGGAGGGGCCAGCAGAAGGGCGTCAGGCAGCAGTGGCGCGGCGCCGAGTACGTCGTCGACTTCTTCCCGAAGACCAGGATCGAACTGGTCGTCCCTGACGAGAAGGTGGACGGGGCCATCGCCGCCATCGCAGGGGCCGCACAGACCGGCCAGATCGGCGACGGCAAGATCTTCGTGATCCCGGTCGAACGCGTGATCAGGGTGCGGACCGGAGAGGAGGGCGAAGCAGCCCTCCGATAACCTCTTTTAACGCCGGAGGAATGGAGGTAGGGCGGATCGTGCCGCCTCCCCCTGCCGGGGTCGTCCTCGCCTATGCACGGGGGTGGGAGGAGGAGATGGACCATCTCTCCCGAGAGATCCTCGGCACCTTCCTCGACGGCGTGGTCTCGGGATAGGGGAAGGCACCTGACCTGTGCTCTTTCCCCTGAAGACATGTCATGGGTCTGCCTGAGGCGTTGCCCGGTCGCACGGAGTCCTCACCCGGGGCCTCGTCTCCGCACCTGGACCCCGCGCTCCCTGTCGCGGCAGAGTGTACGCGGGGAGATAAATCCTGCCCTGTGCGGGTAAATGTCGATTTTACCCAAGTATATATGAAATTCGCCACGTCACGCTATACTGGAATGACATCCGTAATCACCGATCCCCTTCGCCAGAAACTCCTCCTCGGGGCGGTCGCTCTCGGCACAATTATGGACGGACTCGACGGCTCGATCGTGAACGTCGCTCTCCCGACAATCGCCGCAGACTTCGACACAGACATCGGGACAATTGCCTGGGTCATCATCACCTATCTCCTCATGATGGCAGGTTTCCTCCTCGTCTTCGGAAAGATCGCAGACCGCGGCCTCATGAAAATGATCTTCATCAGCGGATTCATCATATTCACCCTCGCATCCGCCGCCTGCGGTCTCTCCCCCGCCCTCCCCATCCTCCTTGCCTCACGGATCGTCCAGGGGATCGGTGCCGCCATGATCGCTGCCGTTGCGCCGCTCCTCTGTGTCAGATATCTTCCGCCGCGGATGCTTGGCATCGCTCTTGGCGTCCTCACTGCCGCGAGTTCGATCGGCTTTGCCGCAGGCCCTGCCATCGGAGGAATTCTCACCCACTACCTCTCGTGGCACTGGATCTTCCTGATCAACATCCCGATAGGGATCATCGGCATCCTCTTCGCCTCCAGGGTCATCCCCACAGACCACCCGATAGAGGATAAAACGCCGTTCGACTTTGCCGGAGCTGCCACGCTCTTTGGCGCAACGGTCTCCGGCATCTTCGTGCTCGAGGACGTCGCGGCCCTCGGCATAGCAGACCCCCTGATCCTCGTCTGCGCAACACTCTGCGTCCTGTTTGCATCGCTCTTCATCATCAGGGAACTGAAGACGCCGGCGCCCCTCATCAACATCCGCGTCTTCGGCACATGGCAGTTCACCTCCGTCCTGACCGCATTTCTGCTCATCAACGTCGTGTATATGGGGGTGCTGTACCTCCTGCCCTTCTACCTCGCCGCGGAAATGGAGTTTTCCATGGCAACGAGCGGCATGTACCTCTTAATTCCCCCGGCGATCACAGCCCTCCTCGGCATCACGTTCGGCAGATTGTCTGACAGGTACGGCCGCAGGTGGTTTGTTGTCGCCGCGTGCCTGGTGATCATCGTTTTCAACTGCATCTTCGCCACATATGTCCCTGAAGCAGGAGTTGTCCCTCTGCTTTTCGCCCTTGTAATGATGGGAGCCGCCTTCGGGATTGCCGGTGGGCCTGCATCGAGCAGAATTATCGAATGCGCCCCGGAAGGCGAGGAGGGGACCGGATCCTCGCTCATGATCACCACCGTCTACCTCGGCGGCGTCCTCGGAACAGCCCTGTATGCAACGATCTTCACCTTCATAACGGCCTCCGACGGCCTGGTGGCATTCACCGACCTCGACTCCGCAACCTTCCTTTCCGGTTTCCACTCCACGATTTCTATCGGGCTTATCCTCTCGGTACTCTCGCTGGTACTCTCTGCGATCGTCAGAGATGATGACAGGCATGCTGCGTGAACTCTGTCAGGGAGGGACTGTGATGTCTCGCCTCGGATATCCTGTTCAGTCTTCCCGGATCCTATCCTGGATCGGGAGTCCGGGGGCAACGAGCGATAGCAAGTTCGAAAAAATCTTTGATTTTCGGTGGAGTCCCCCGGCGAACTGTTGAGGGAAGGCAGTGGATCGGCGTCCTCCTCCGGAGGGCAGAGCCCCCCGGTCCCCCCCATTGCGATAGGGGGGGGTGGATGGCAGCCCTTCAGAGTGGAGGGTCCATCCTTCCCCGGCCCTATCCTGGATCGGGGGTCCGTAGGCGTCAGTCCCCCGGGGGAGAGTGGGGGAAGGCAGGGGATCGACACTTCCCTCGGAGCGATAGGGCGCCGGGAAGAAAAACAGGATAGGGAGACGGAAAATTATCTTCCTGATCCCTCTCAGGGACTCACCCGCAGGATCCCTGTCAGCGCCGTCTCCTTCCGGAGGAACGCGGTGAGGAAGGCGGCGAACTCCTTGTCCCAGCACGCCGGCCCTTCGAGCACCTGCCACTCGTTGTCCATCGCCTTCTTGACGTGCTTGCCCAGGCCGACGCCGAGCACCTCCGGCGACCGGAGGAGGTCGGCGGCCTGCGTGTACTTCCGGGCAATCTCGACGACATACCGACCGTCCTCGATATATGGCCCGGCAAACATCTCCTCCCCGCGCCACTTCGCGGCAAACTTCGCCGCATTCTCCCGGCTCCAGACAGGCGGGCCGAAGTGCCGCACGATCCCCGGCATCTCGTCGCAGAAAAGTTCGAAGACGAGGATACACCTCTCCTCCCCCATCGCCTCCTCGGCCCGGTTCACCACAAAGCCCGAGCGTTCGAGGAGGGCGCGGACCCCCTCAAGGCTCCGGCGGAGCTGCGGGACGACGACGTCGGGGATGAAGGGCGGTGTCGCGAAGGAGACCGCATACAACTTCGTCCCCCGCCGTGCGAGTTCCGCGGCAAAGTCCTCTCTGTCGAGCGCCTCGCGGCGGGGCGGGAAAAAGAAGGTCTCCGACGGCATCTCCAGGTACCCCCGGCAGAGCTCCACGAAGGAAAACATCTGGGTGATCGAGACCGAGGCCGCCACATTCCTCTTCGGGTCCACCGGGTCGACGACGATCATCGGCTCGGAGAACTCGCGCACCGCGTGGTGCTCGATATCGATGGACAGGCCCGGCTTCCACCGCGCCGCCGCCGTCACGAGAGGCGTGAAACCGCCGAAGTGCAGGACCAGGAGTTCGCAGAGGTAGCCCGCAAAGCCCTCTGTCATCTGGTCCGAGCCATAGACCCCGCCTGCCTTCGTGAACTGTTTCAGCAGGAGGACATCGTCGGCAAACGGCCTGATCCTCTCCCTGATATACCGGGTGTGGAAGGGCGTCCTGTCCACCGCGCTCCTGATCTCGGCCCCGCTCGCCACCTTGTAGCAGGGGACCAGGTCGACGTCGAGACCCCGGATCGTCGCGTTGATGTACGGGTGCTCGGCATACTTCTCCCGCCAACTCTCCCCGAACTTTTTTGCGACATCCCGTGCGAGGGTGAGCCCCTCCTTCTCCAGGTACTCGCGGGGCAGTGCCGGGTCATGGAGCATGAAGATGTCGAGGTCGCGGTCGCCTCGTACCCAGGTACCCCTCGCCACCGAACCGACGAGCATCGCCTCGGCCCTTCCTGACCTGTTGATCGCATCGATGATCTCCTCTGCGACCCCGATGATCTCCTCCTCCTCGCCCGGCATTGGTCTGATCCGGGCGAGCACCCTCTCCTCGACCTCATTCCTCACCGAGAGGCACCTCCAGAAGAGTCTCGTAGACCGGGCCCGTGGGGGTCAGGGTCGATTCTTTCAGGACGATACGGTCGATCGTGCAGGTGCCCATCCCGGTCGCGGCAAGTTCCTGGACCAATTCGAGCAGGGACGGGTCGAACTCTTTCACCCGCGCCAGGGTGACATGGGGCGTGAAGGCCCGCTTCTCCCGCGGGAAACCGAGAGGGCCGAGAGCCTTTTCGACCCTATCGGCCAGACGTGCGGTCTCTCCGCCGTCGTCCACCGCGCACCAGACAACCCGCGGCCGCCCGGGGTTGTTCCCGCCGACGCCGCCGACAGTCAGGGGGTACGCCCTCCCCTTCACGCCGCGCAGGGCGTCCTCCACGGCCCCGATCCGCTCCTGTTCCACCTCGCCGAGGAACTTGAGCGTGATGTGCGCCAGCGCCGGGTTCACCAGGCTCAGCCTGGCCGTGCTCATGCGGAGCCGGTCCTGCGCCGCGCGCAGGCTCTCCCTGACCTCGTCAGAGAGTTCGATCGCGACAAAAGCCCGCACCATAGTATCTCCACTATATCACAACCATGCTACAAAGCACCATCGGACGAAATCATAAACTTGATTCTCTCTGACAGTGAAGGTCTTCCATTCCTATGGGATCAATCCATATGGGATCATCCCGATACTATACGGGCTGAACCGATCGCCTGAACCAGGATCGTGGGAGTGTTTTCATGGCTGATTATCCGCAATTCATCGTATATACTCTCGAATGCTGTCCGCACTGCGAACTCCTGAAGGACTATCTCACGGCACGGGGCTATCCCTTCGTCGAGGAGGACATGTCCTCAGCCGAATCACTCACCGAACTACGGGTGAACGGCGTCTTTGTGAACGAGGCGCCTGTCCTGCGGTGCGGTGAAGACGATTTTTACACCTCTTCCGACCTCTTCGAGAAGGGCCTTCTGCGGGAGGACGTCGTCGACCGGATTGCCGCGGGTGAGTGACGGTGGAGACGCAGAAGAGGCAGGGCTCGGGCATGCCCGGAAAGGACAGTTCCGGATCTTCCCTGTCCCGGCAGGCGACCCTTGACGGTGTTTTCCTCCCCCCACTCCCCAGGGTCAGGTCGTCCGAGGGCCATATCTTCGAGTGGGACCGGTCGAAGATCATCGCCCAGATAGAGAAGGAGACAAAACTGGTCGAGGACTTCTACGGTTATGCCGGGGCGACGCCCGAGCAGGCCGGGGAGATCGCAAAGGAGGTCGAGGAGAGGATCAGGAAACTGGGACTCCGCTCCCTCTCCGGCCCCCTGATCCGCGAGATCGTGAATATGACCTTCCTGGAGAAGGGGATGGTCCAGTACAGGAACGTCTGCACCCGCGTCGGCACCCCTGTCTTCGACGCCCACCTCATCGACGTCGGCCGCGGTTTCGAGGCCCACGACAACGCGAACCTCCAGGAGAACGCCGAGACCTCGCACAAGAAGAAGGCCGACAAGATCTCCAAGGAGCAGTACCTCCTCCAGCTCCCGCCCGAACTCGCGGACCGCCACCTCGCGGGCGACCTCCACGTCCACGACCTCGAGTACTTTGGTACGCGCCCGTTTTGTCTCGACGGGAGCACGGTCGTTCCTTTCCGCGTCTCCGGCCGGCACCTGACGATGCGGCTGGACGAACTGCCTCTCGACGGCGACGCATATCTCCCGGCCGACCTCGCCGTCCTCACGCCGCAGGGCTACCGGGCGGTGCAGAAGGTCACCCGACGCCCGGTCAAGGAGGGCGAGACGCTCCGCATCCGCACGGCCACCGGCAAGACCCTCCGCGCCACGCGGGAGCACAGGATCCCTGTCCTGGCAGACGGGACGATGCAGATCACAAAGGCCGGCGAGGTGCAGGAGGGCGACCTGCTCTATGGCCCTGACGAGACATTGTCACTCCGCGGCGAGTCCGTCGATACGGTCGACCTGGTCAGGGAACTCTCCGCATCCGTACCCCCCGAATACCTGGAGACGGTCTCGGTGCGGGGTGCCCGCTCCCTCTTTGACAAACTCTCCGAGATAGAGGGGAGTTATACCGGGATATCCCGCGCCCTCGGCATCGAGCATCATGGGGAGTGGTTCACCCGCGGCACCATGCCCCTCACGGTCTTCAGGAAACTCTGCGACCACTACGGCATCGCCGACTACGGCGACCTGACGGTCGGCGTCGCGGGCAGCGAGCACGACCTCCCGGCCGTCCTGCCTGTCACCCCGGCCCTCTGCCGTCTCCTCGGGTTCTTTGTCTCCGAGGGGAATTACGACGTCGTCCCTGGCAGCACGTACAACCTCGCCATCACCGAGAACCACCAGTCTGAGGCGGTCGTCGCCGATGTCAGGGCGGTGCTCGGTGGCTATGCGACCCTTTCAGGCGGCACGCCCGACGTGACCGAGATCCATGGCGTCAGGGTCGAGCATGACCGGGCGATGCAGGTCTACTTCGGCGGGAAACTCGGGTACCTCCTCTTCAGGTACGTCTTTGCCATTCCTGAGGGTGCGGCGAAGAAGCGTCTGCCCTGGCTTGTCTGGCACCTGGACGACGCCCTCCTCACGGAGTTCCTCTCGGCACTCTTCACCGGCGACGGCTCCGCGTATTACAGGCCGGAAAAGTCGGACTGCATCGTCAATTACACCACCGTCTCGGCCTCCCTGCGGCAGGAACTCTCTCTCCTCCTCTCCTCCCTCGGGATGCACCCGCAGGTCGTCGAACTCTATGCCGAGGAGGACCGCACGACCCTCTACCGCCTCCAGATCAACGGTTCGGCAAATATCAGGACCTTCGCGAAGTGGGCCAGGTTCCTCGACGACAGGCAGGAGCACGTCGACCGCTTCTGTGCCGGGGTGAACCCGATCGCCCGCACGCCCCGCGGCGAGGAGGTCGTCGCCATAGGTGAGGTCGCGCCCTCGGGCGAGTATGTCTATGACCTCTTCCTGGACGGCGACGGTTCGGAGGAGAGCCACACCTTCTATGCCTCTGACGGCCTGCTCGTGCACAACTGCCAGGACTGGGACCTCCGGTACTTCTTCTACTACGGCCTGATGCCCGACGGCAACGGCACGAAGGCCTCGGTCGCCGGCCCGGCAAAACGCGCCGAAGTCGCCGTCCTTCACGCGGTCAAGGCACTCGGGAGTGCGCAGACGAACTTCGCGGGTGGCCAGGGCTACTACAACTTCCTCACCTTCCTCTCCCCATACATCGAGGGAATGGAGTACGGCGAGATGAAGCAGTTGATGCAGATGTTCGTCTACGAGATGACCCAGATGATGGTCGCCCGCGGCGGACAACTCGTCTTCTCCTCTGTCCAGCTCTCGCCGGGCGTCCCGACCCTCTGGCGGGACAAGCCCTGCGTGTACAAGGGCAAGGTCTGGGACGGCACGCAGGCGCCCCTCCGGACCTACGGCGAGTTCGAGCGCGAGGTCCGCCTCCTCTTCAAGGCCCTGATCGAGGTGATGCTCGAAGGCGACTACTGGGGCAAACCCTTCTCCTTCCCCAAGCCCGAGATCTCCATCGAGCCCGACTTCATGGAGGAGGACGAGGAGTTCAACAGGCGGCACCCTGACCTGCCCACGTACCGCGACCTCTACCTGCTCACCTTCGAACTCGCCTCCAAGTTCGGCACCCCGTACTACGACAACCAGCTCCCGCCGTATCGCGGGGCCGGGAAGGGGATCTCGTGCTATCAATGCTGCGCGTATCAATTTTCCTCCACCATCGAGAAGGACGTCTCCTTCGAGGACAAACTCTATTTCAGGGACGCAAAGCATTTCTCGATGGGTTCCTGGCAGGTCGTCTCCGTCAACTGCCCGCGGGCGGCGTACCGTGCCGAAGGTGACGACGAACGTCTCTTTGCCGAACTGAAGGCCCTCATGGACGTCGCCGCGGAGGTCTTCCAGATCAAGAGACGGTGGATGGAGACGATCCGGACGAACGGCCGGATGCCCTTTGCGATGCAGAGGCCGAAAGACCCGAACACCGGCGAGAGGGGTGCGGTGGCCGTCGACCTCGACAGTCTGGTCTACACGATCGGCGTCGTCGGCGTGAACGAGATGGTCCAGCACCACACAGGCCAGCAGATCCACGAGAGCAAGAAGGCATTCAAACTTGCTGTCCGTGCAATGACCGAGATGGAACTCCATGCCCGCGAGATCTCGGAGAAGACCGGGATGACCCTCGCCCTGGCGCGGACGCCCGCGGAGACGACGGGTCAGCGCTTCGCAGTCGCCGACATGCTCGACGACCACTTCCGCGAGGCGGCTCTTGCGGTGATGCAGGGCGACGTCGAGACCGCCGTCGCCGACTGCGGGAACACCCGCGATCTTCCTGTCTACTACACGAACGGCACCCATGTCGCGCCGGGTGCAGACGTCCCTCTTACGAAGAGGATGGAGATCGAGCACGTCTTCTTCCCGATCGTGGACGGCGGCAACATCTTCCACATCTGGCTCGGCGAGGCGCGGCCCGACCCCCGCGGCCTCTATGACATGGCGATGAACCTCTGCCAAAAGACGCAGATCGGCTACTTCGCCTTCACCCGCGACCTGACCGTCTCCCTGAAGCGCTTCAGGGAGTATCACGGCGAACCGCTGACAAAGGGGAAACTGGGGGTGTAAGGATGAGCGACCGCCGCATTCTTGCGATCGACGTGGGCCGGGGGACGCAGGACGTCCTCCTGTATGACCCCGGCCAACCGGTCGAGAATTCGGTGAAACTCGTCCTCCCCTCCCCGACGGTCGTCGTCGGCACCGCCATCCGCGAGGCCGCACGATCGGATCGTCCCGTCCACCTGGAAGGAATCTGCATGGGCGGCGGCGGGACTGTCATGGCGGTACAGAAGGCCCTTGCCGCCGGCGTCCCTGTCAGTGCCACCCCTGCGGCGGCACTCACCATCCACGACGACCCCGACCGCGTGCGGGCGTTCGGCGTCGCCATCACCGAGACGGCGCCGGCGGGTGCGGTGACGGTGCGGACGGCCGACTACATGGAAGCCGAACTCCGGTCGGCCCTCTCCCTCTTTGGCGTGCCCTATCCGGAAAGGATCGCGATCGCGGTGCAGGACCATGGCTTCGCGCCGAAGACCTCCAATCGCATCCACCGCTTTGCGGTCTTCCTGGACTTGCTGGAGAAAGGGGACTGGGACCTCTTCGCCCTTGCCCCCGACCCGCCGCACCCCTCGATGTCCAGGATGCAGGCCGTCCTCGGGGACGCCCCCGGTGCCCTCGTCACCGACACGGGGCCGGTGGCGGCGATCGGCACCCTCCTCGATCCGCGGGTCGCGGAGATGGCGGAGACAGGGGTCACGCTCGTGAACGCCGGCAACGGCCACACCCTCACCTTCACCCTGAAGGGCGGCCGCGTCTGCGGCATCTTCGAGCACCACACCTCCTCCCTTGACCCTGAAAAACTGAAACTGTACATCCGGAAACTCCAGGAGGGCACCCTGACGAACGAGGAGATCTTCGAGGACGGCGGGCACGGCGCCGCGGTCAGGGAGGCGACAGGCATAACGCCGGTCGCCGTCACCGGCCCGAACAGGACGCGCCTCCTGCCCGACGCCTACCAGGCGTCGCCCTTCGGAGACATGATGCTCACCGGGTGTTTCGGTCTCCTCGAAGTCTGGAAGAGGAGGCGGGGCGGGATCTGATCCCGTCTCATCTCCCCAACGTGGCGACGACATCCACGATCATCTCGTTGAACCTGACGTCGACGGTATATCGCCCTGCCGCATAGATCTTCATGCCCCCCTTCTCGTTCTGGGCGAAAGACCCCTTCTCTCCTGCCGGCAGGCCGTACCCGTTCTCTGCGACGAGGTCGCCCTCGCCGTCGAAGACCCTGACGACGAACCAGGAGTCTGGTGAAGGGGAGAGGCGGGAGGGATCCCCTGTCCGGGCGACCAGCCGCGGCTGCACGGTGTACTCGATCTCCATCGGCGGCGTCGTCAGGTCCACCGGGACGGTGAAGGTCCGGTTCTCGAAATCTTCCGAGGTGTACCTGAAGATCTCGCCGGCCGCCGGCGTCGTTGGCGAGGGGAGCGTCGTCTGTGCCGGTGTCGGCACCGGTGTTCCCTCACCGTTTTCTCCCCCTGGCGGGACGGCCAGGACCACGGCGAGGAGGAGAACCCCGAAGAGGAGGGCGATGATGTTCTCTGTTCTCCTGTTCATGCCCCCTCAGAACCCGAACCTCACGACCTCGCCCACCCTCCAGGGATAGATCTGGCGGAGTGCGTCCCTCCCCTCTCCGGGCTCCAGCATTGCGTCGACGCTGGCCGCAAAGAAGAAGACCGGGACCGAAAGGGCGCGGTTATGGATCTCGTGGAAGGTGCTGACCCTGAGGAGGGACTCGTAGATCTCCCTCTCGATCCGCGCCGCCTCCTCCGAGGTGTCTTCGATGTCCTTGATGTTTGTGATCCTGTCGGTTTTTGTCACGACAAACCCGTAGACACGGTCGCCCCCGAAAAGGTCCATCAGTCGCGAGTAGTAGCCGAAGAGGTGCGTCAACTCCTCCCTCCCCCGTGCATGGAAGTTGACGATCTGGTCGCCGTCGATGAGAAAAAGGATCTTCCCGGCCATTTCCATGCGGTGGTACAGGCAGGCCGCGACGACGGCGTCCATGACACCGCCGATAGCGCCGGCCTGGTCCTCCTTCAACCGTTTCAGGTACCCGAAACTGCCGATATGTGCCCGGACACTCTCTTCGTCGACCCCGATCGCGGCGGCGACCCTGGCGACGGCCGCGGCATGGTGCGCCGGGTTGATCGCGGCCGTGTATCGTCCGGCATAGTCGACGATGCCCGTCTCGATGGGGACAAAACCGTATTTTTTTCCGGACAGGAGGTAGAAGGCCAGGTCGTTCTCCCCTGTGGGTTTCGGGAGGCGCCCGCCTTCCAGGTCTGACAGGAGGTCTTCGACCCGCATCGCCTCCGCACCGGGGCCGAGGATCACCTCCTGCCGCCTGCCCGAGAACTCTCTGACAAAGAGGCTGTACAGGGCGAGGAAGAGGAGCGTCTTCCCCGAACCGGCAGGGCCGAGGACGACGATCTCCGGGGCCCCCGCGCCCCGAACCGACCACCCGGCAAGGAGGCCGAGAGCGACGAGGATGGCGATCCCCCCGGCCGTCAGGAGGGCCCGGTCCCACGACGCGAGGAGGAGGACGGAAATGCCGAGGGCGACCAGGAGGAGTTTTGCGGCGAGACGGACGGCGTCGGCAAGGGTGTCGAAGCGGTTCTGGAAAAACGAGAGGGCCGTTGCCGTCGCTCCTGCAAGCAGTCCCGCAGCGACGGCCGCGACCGCGGGCGACCCGGCGAGATATGCGGCGGCGAGGGGGGCGAGGATGGCAAGGACGATCTCCCCCCCTTTCCTGGACCTCTCCTTGATCAGGAGGCCGCACGATGCCGGGACGAGAAGACCGATGAAGAAACCGAGGGAGTACGATACGAAGAGCGGTAACGGTCCGGCCAGGGCCAGGGGCGCGACCAGGAACAGCGCCACCGAGAGGGCGAGGCCGACCGCGGCGATCGCCCCCTCCCGGATTAACCTGTCCCTGTAGCGCACCCTCATCTGGGGAGCGCCTCCCTGATCCCCCGGATCGTGTACAGCTCCAGGACCGTGCCGGAGACATTTTCTCCTTTCTTCTCCAGGTTCGACATTCTGCCCGCGTCTTTCAGGTCGAGAATTCTCTTTCTGGTGATATATTCGCCTTCGTGCATCCTGAGGACATGATGGAGGATGTTGTCCCTGTTCTTCTCGTAGATCTCCCAGTACCCCCCGCCGGCGATGAGGGGCGAGATGTTGTCCAGGAACCCGGCGGCGACGACGAAGGTGAGGGCGATCTCCCAGGGGCGTGCATGGCCGTGCGTGACCAGGCGCGAGTCGTTGATGTTCCGCAGGGCGAGAGTCTCGTTGATCTCGCGGGTCATCTGGTCGCCGACCCGTGCGCTGGTGATGGTCCGTGCGATATAGTCCGAGGGCGTGGCGACCACCAGGCCCGCCTTCCCAAAGTTCCACCTTTCGGTGGCGCTGATCGGGATCATCAGGTTGTGGATGCCCAGTTTGTAGTTGTCGATGAGGTGCTTGTAGGTCGCCGTGATCTCGGCGATAAGTTTGTCCAGTTCCCGCCGCCCGTTGTCGTCCCAGTCCAGGTCGCGTAAGGAAGAGTCCTCGCGGATCAGGGAGAGGATCCGCGGGTTGATCTCCCCGAACCTCGTCATGTACAGCCCTTTTTTAGTCATGTTGCCGTGGCTCTTCTGCTCGTTGACACGCACGACCGTCGAGAAGAAGACCTTGTAGTGCTTGTTGATGTCCCGGCGGTAGGGGAATGTCCCGTCGGCCACCTCCTCCGTGCGTACCAGGGCGGTCTGGAACGCCTTCTTCGCGTCGAGGCGCCTTTTGATCTCCAGCACCTCGCCCTCCTGCCCGGAGTATTTCTCCGAGAACTGCTCCTGCACGAGGAGACCCGAGACCAGGCGTTCCCTGAGGGCGGAGCGGATCGTGCCGCGGTCGCCCGCCTCGAAGATCGCCGCAATCCCCGCGGGGTCGTCGACAGGGACGTGCGCAAAGACCGCGTCGGTGATCTTTTTCCTGAACTCGTCGGCCCTCTTCCCGAGACTCGAACTGATGAAGTCGGCAGGGAGGTACAGGTCGAAGGGGGCGTCGATCCTGAGGTTCCAGTAGCGTGCGTTCGCCTTGATGAACTCCTCGTTCTCCCTCCGGAGAGCGTCGTACTTCCTCCTCTCCCGCGCCGGTTTTTTGTTGATGAACCCGATGATCTTCGACCCGATGCCGCCGGCGTCGATCCTCCTGACCCGCATGTCGTGGTAGTAATAGAGGGCGATCGCTTCGACGAGTTCGGCGAGGCCGGAGAGGTTTTCGTCGATGTCGTGGGCGACGGCGGCGATGTCGCGCTGGACCTCGGGGACCTCCGCGGCCCGGAGCCACGTGTCCCTGTCCGCGGCCTTCACCTCCCCTGCACTGAGGCTCTTGATGCCCCTGTTGATCGCCTCCTGCAACCCTTTCTCCGGCCCTTCGACCGCCTGGACCTTCTCCTTCAGGGTGACGTACTGGTCGAGGAGGATGTCCGTCCCGGAGAGGGTCTGGTCTGCCGACTTCTCCATGCTCTCCAGGCGGGCGTTCATCCGATCAAGGTCGCCCTGTTTCTCCTGCATCCCGGCGTCGAGGAGGTGGATCTCCTCCTGCACCTCTTTCCGGCGGGCGGCGAGGTCGCGGATATAGGGTGCGACCTCCTCCCTCCCTTTCAGGGTCTCCATCAGGGCGGCGTGCATCGCCTCGTCCTCGATAGCCGCGATCCTCTTGAAGATCCGCGCCGTCGTCTCCAGGGCCTGGAAGGCCTCGGGCAGGATCCTGAAGAGTTTTCTGTCGATGTCGTCCTTCAGTTCCTCCTCCTTGACCGCCTGGGCGAAGTTCTTGACCCGCGAGATGAACCCGACGAGGTCGTCGAATGTCCTGACCATGTCCAGGCGGAGTTCCGCCGGAATGTTGTTCTCGATGAAGAACTCGACGGCGATGTTTGTCTGGTAGTCGAGCAGTCTGCCGATCTCGTTCCGCCAGACCTTCTCGATGGTGCCGAACTCCTTTTTGATGTAGTCGAAGTCGCTCCGCGTCGGCGGGGCCTCCTTCGTCCGCCCGATCTCGTCGAGGAGATCGCCGACCGCGAGGTTCAACCTCTTCCTGCTTGCGGTGATCTCCTCCATCTCGCCGATGATCACCTCGTACTGGTCTTTGAAGGTCCTCAGTTCCTCGACAGGATAGGTGATGATATGTGCGTCGGCGAGAATGAACGAGGAATACGGTTTTTTGGCGTCCCCGATGTTGATGTCCCCCTTTTCGAGGTGGAGGAAGTTCGTGAAGATGTACGGGAAGACGGCGTCGAACTCGTGCACCTCCTCACGGGCCTCCTCCCCCTTCTTGTACCCGGTCGGGCCGAGGGAGGTGAGCACGATATAGTTGAAGAGACGCTCGGTCTGGTTGAGGTATTCGAGTTCTGTCAGGGCGACGGCGGCGTTCAACTGCTCCTTCTCCCCCTCGACGGTGGTCGGGAGGACGACGAAGAGCCAGATCTGCGCGGTCTCGCCCCTCTGGCCCCTGATATAGCGGGCGAGGTCGATGAACATGCCCGACCCTGTCCCGCCGCCGAGACCGACGACAATGGCGGTCGTCCCCATCGTGGAGAACATGGGAAAGCCGCCGGCCTGGCCCTCGTTGATCACCTTGTAGAAGATCGCCTTGGAGATCGCCCGGCGCCTGTGCACCCCGCCGCCGAAGTCGTCGGTGACGAAGGGGTCGATCGTCCTGAGTTCGTCGAAGTGCAGGCCCTTCTCGGACGGGTCGTTCAGCCACCACACCCTCGTCCCCGGCTCTGACTTGGTGGCCTTGATCTTCTCGGCGATGTCCAGGCCGGCGAGGTCCGAGACCTGGCTGATGTTTGCCAGGTTCGGGAGGTACAGGGTGTCGTATTCGACATTGCCCCGCCCCCCAAAGGACTCCACGATGCCGAGCACTTCGTCGCGCTGCTGTTCGTCCTGGTACCTCTCGTTGGCGTCGGTGTCCATCGTGTAGACGGAGAGGTGCCTCCCGCCCAGGGAATAGTGCTGCAGGAACCATTCCTGCCTGCAGATCTCCCCGACAAGTTTCTTTCCGCACCCCCCGAGGCCGCAGATCGTCAGGTCTGTCGGCAACTGGAGGGGCGGCCCTGAAGGTTGTGCCCCGTTCATTCTTCATTCCCCCCTGATTCCCGTCCGCCTATCCATATCCCGGCGATCAGTGCCAGGACAGCGGTGAGGACGATCCCGCCGACCGTCCAGATGAGCGGCACCCCCGCGCCGCGTGACATTTCGTAGTCGGCAAGGGCGTTCGCTTCATTGACAAGGCCCTTCTCGAAGAGGTCCTGGAGGTATGTCCTCATGAAGGGATCCGAGATCTGGTTCAGTTTGGCCCTGAAGTCGTCCACGGCGTTGATTGCAATGGAAAAGAGTCTGGTGTCGCTCTCAGCGAGGGGACGCCCCTTCTCGTCGGTGAACCGCACCCGGTAATAGGCATACCCGCTCCTTTTCGGGTCGTAGGTGGTGAGGGTCACGGCCCCGCACTGGGTGACCTTCGTGACCGACGGGGCCTGGCCGTGGATGCGGATGGAGAGGCCGCCTCCCCCTGCCGGCACGGAGAGGGAGGCAGGCGTGGTGTTTGTGGCATTCCCCCCTCCCGACGGGGAGAGGAGGGGCGTGTCCCCCTGCTGCAACAGATCGGTGTCGACGATGACCGTATCGGCCGCGGGTGGCATGCCCGAGAGCGTGATCGTGAAGTCGACGACCTCTCCCTCCGCGACCGTGTCGGGCGGCGCCTCCTCGACGCCGACCTGCAGGCCCGCCGCCACCGCCGGTATGCAGAGCAGTGCGACGAGAAGAAGCAGGTGTGCTCCTGCGGTGTTTGCCTGTGCTGTCATGGAACGTACCCCCCCATCTGAAACATACCCGTGAAAGGGGCACCATGGATTAAATCATTTCTCTCCGCGGCGCGATATTCTCTTGCATCTCCGTGGACATTTCTTCGCTTTTCGGGCGATCCGACCGGGCCCGGTTGTTGAAAGTCTCCTGCAACCTGCCCTACCCTGCGATGCCGAGGCGGTCAAAGAGGCGAGGAGCGGCGCCCGAGATCCAGAGGCCGAGGGCCGCGGCCCGGAGGTAGACCGCGGTCGAAACTGCCGGTCCCGGTCCGGCCGCGATGAGAGGGGCCGTTACGGCCCAGATGAGGGCGGCCCCCGCGATCCCGGCGGCCAGTCGTGCGGCCCTCTGCCGGAGACCGCCTCCGGCCGTGAACCGCCCCCCTTCCCATGCCGCCCCGGCACCGATGCCGAAGACAGCGCCGGCCGCGTACAGGGCATTCGAGAGGTCCCAGGGATCGACGGCCGTCAGGTTCCAGGCCTCGGGGATCGGCGCCCTGAAGAGGAGAAAGGGGATCACCGAGAGAGCCAGGAGGATGAGCGACCCGGAGAATGCAAGCCCTGCCTGCTTCGCCGGGGAAAATTTCCCGATCCATGCGGCGGCGGGTTCCTCCAGCGCGAGAAAGACGAGGAGGACCGCGGCCCCGATCAACCAGCCGGCAAGGACGTCGCGGGGGAAGTGGACGCCGAGGACGACGCGGGAGATGCCGGTGAGGGCGACGATGCCGATGGCGACAGCAAGAAACCACCTCTCCCGCGCGAGGAAGGCCGCATATCCCCAGAAACAGACCGCATTCTGGGCATGACCCGAGGGCATGGAGAAGGTGGGTTCGACGGCATGGGCCTGCACCTCCGTGCTCATCCAGTACGGCCGCGGCGTATGGAAAAAGAGTTTTGCGGCGGCATTGATCCCCCCGGAGACGGCGAGGAGAAGGCCGAGCCTCAGGCCTGCCCGCGGGTTCGCACACCACCAGACCGCCGCGATCACGAAGAAGAAAAAGGGCGTCCCGAGCGCCGAGGCGGCATGCATCAGGGGTTCGAGGCCGCCAAGATATGCCTGCGCCAGGACGACCCATCCGATCTCTGCCGTTGCCGGGTCCATGGTCTCTCCCCTCTTGGAGGGGATCGGGTATAGTGCTTCCTCCGGGCGGCGCAACTCCTATATGTCCGCCCTGTCCATGCGGGTGCGGGGGAGATTTTGAGAACATGCGCCGTCATCGTGTCGATCCTGATCCTGCTGCTGGCAGCTCATGCCGCCGCCCAGGAACCGACCGTGGTCGTCACCGGCTACACCGTCACCCCGGAGGTGCTCATGCCCGGCGGGCAGGGCACGATCACGGTGAACCTCACCAACACCGCCAGGCAGGCGACGAGGACGGAGACCGACACCTACGCCGGAACCGGCACCGGGACCAGGACAGAGACGAGGAGCACCGCCATCAACGCCTTTATCGAGAGTGTCTACCTCAAGGGTGAAGGCCTGAAGGTGATCTCCGGGGACTATGGCGACGTCGGCGAGGTCGGGCCTGGCCAGTCCGTCACCCTCACCTTCCTCGTCCGGGCGCCCGAGGAGGAGGGGCTCTACTTTCCCGAGGTCTGGGTCAGGGTACAGGGGGCGAGGAGCGTCAAATATCCGGTCCCGGTGAACGTGAACTCCCGGTACGCCCTCATCGCCCAACCGGCCATATCTGTCATGCGGACCGCGCCCGATAGGGTGGTGCCAGGCGAGACTTTCTCCCTCTCTCTCCTCCTGCAAAACACCGGGCTCTCCCGGGCAAACGACCTCTCCGTACAGGTCTCGCCGCCCAATGCCACATCCATCGTCTCCCTCTCCCCTGAACACTACTATGTCGAGCAACTCGAACCCGGGGACGCGGTGCGCTTCAACCTCTCCTTTGCGACAGACCGGCGGACGCCGACAGGCCTGCAGGTGATCCCGGTCTCCCTCACCTACGTCACGCCCGAAGCCGCGAAGGTCGCCAGGACCGAGTCTGTGGGAGTGCAGGTGACAGGGCAGGCCGAGATGGGGATCGCCTCCCTCTCCACCGACCCGGTGCGCCCCTCTGCCGGCAGCCCCTTCACCCTGATCATCAGGATCGAGAACACGGGCACCGACGACGCCACCTCGGTGCGGGCGACGGTCGACCTCCCCTTCGAGGGGACGAAAGAGGCCTTCGTCGGGACGATCGAACCCGACAACGACGCCCCTGCCGTCTTCAACCTCCGTGCCGGCGAGGCGGGAGACCGGCCCTACACCCTCGTCGTCGCGTGGCGCGACGACCGGGGGGCGCACAGGATGACCGAAGACCTCGGCATCGCCGTCGAGGCGCCTGACAGGACGCCCCTCGTCGTCGGGGCTTTCGTGCTTATTGCGGCGGCCGTCGCGGCCGTCTGGTGGCTGCGGAGGAGGAAGGAGGAATAAAAGTGTCAGACATCGGCGTCTCTCTCTTCCTTGCGTCCCGGTCGATCAGGCGGGGGAACAGGGGGACCTTCGTCCTCACCGTCATGATCATCGCCCTCGTCTTCGTGAACCTCGTCTTTCTCCCCTCCATCATCTCCGGGGTCGTCGAGATCTTCAACAGGCAGTCGATCGACTACACCTACGGCAACCTGGTCGTCGAACCGAAGGATAACAACCTCTATATCGACGATGTCGCGGTCCTGAAGAGGAAGATCGACCGTGTCCCCGGCGTCGCGGCGTCGTCCCCCCATATCCAGACGGGCGCCACCTTCACCTACAAAGGGAAGGCGATCGCAGGGGCCGTCGTCGCCTTCACGCCCCGGTACGAGGAGGAGGTGACTACCCTCCATACCGCTGTCACATCGGGCGACTTCCTCTCCGGCGGGGACAGGGACCAGGTCGTCCTCGGCGTCCTCCTTGCCGGCGAGGAGGACGAGTCGAAGGACAAGATCGAGTCCCTCGGCGGGGTGAAGGTCGGCGACTCCGTGCTCGTCACCTTCGCGAACGGGGAGACGCGGGAGATGCGGGTGAAGGGGATCATCGAGACGATGGCGGTCCAGGCAGACAGGCAGGCCTATGTCACCACCGCTGAGATGGAAGACGTCCTCGGCATCTCGGACCAGGCCAACCAGGTCCTGGTCCGCACCGCGGAGGAAGGGAACGAGGAGGAGATGAAGGTCGCCCTCATGAGTTTCGGCGTCCAGGAGAAGATCAAGACCTACCAGGAGAAGGCGCAGGGCTTTGTGAACGACGCCATCCAGAGCTTCGACATCATCAACGCGATCTCGACCCTGGTCTCTCTCGTCATCGCCGTCGTCGTCGTCTTCATCGTCATCTTCATCAGCACGGTGGGCAAGCGCAAGCAGATCGGGATCCTCAAGGCGATCGGGATCGACGAGAGGATCATCATCAACTCCTATGTGATCCAGGTGGCGGTCATCGCTTCTCTCGGGACGGTCGTCGGCCTCGCCTTCACCGCCGTCCTCACCCTGTACCTCACTGCGAACCCCCTCATCTTTCCCGGCGGCGCCGTCAGGCCGGTGCTCGAAGCCGGGCAGGTCCTCAGGAGCATCGCGGGCCTCTTTGCCGTCTCTCTCGTCTCCGGTTATATCCCGGCATGGAAGACGGCGCAGGAACCGATCCTGGACGCGGTGAGGGGGTAGGCATGATCGTCGTCCGCGACCTCACAAGGACGTACATGCTCGGGGCGGTGCCTGTCCGCGCCCTGCGGGGCGTCTCCTTCACCATCGAGAAGGGCGAGTTCGTCGGGATCATGGGGGCGAGCGGGTCGGGCAAGTCCACCCTCCTCCACGCGATGGGCCTCCTCGACGTCCCGACCGCGGGCGCGATCGCGATCGACGGCACCGACGTCCTCGCCCTCTCCGGCCGGGAGAAGACGCGTTTTCGGCTGAACAGACTGGGCTACGTCTTCCAGGACTATGCCCTCATCCCTGAACTGACGGTGGAGGAGAACGTGTTCCTCCCCTGCCTGGTACGGGGCGTGCCCCGTGGAGAGTGCCTCGACATGAGCAGGGAGGTCCTCAGGGATGTCGGACTGGAGGGGCGGATGGACCACCGTCCGGCCGAACTCTCCGGCGGCGAGCAGCAGAGGGTGGCGATCGCGCGGGCGCTGGTGAACAGGCCGTCCATCCTCTTTGCCGACGAACCCTGCGCGAACCTCGACTCGGCGACCTCGACGACGATCCTGGACCTCTTCGCCCGCCTGAATGAGGAGTTCGGGCAGACGATCGTGATGGTGACCCACGAGGACTGGCATATCAGGTACGTCTGCCGGGTGATCTACCTCAGAGACGGTCTGATCGAGAGGGAGGAGCCGTGCAGGACGAAAAAAGAGGGGAGAGCGTCACCGGATCGAGAGACCGCCGTCGACGACGATCGCCTGCCCGGTGACGTATGAGGCGGCGTCCGAGCAGAGCCAGAGGACGGCGGCGGCCACTTCGCCGGGACGTCCCAGGCGACCGGCCGGGATCTCCTGCATGGCCTGCTTCTTCACACCCTCGATGGAGACACCCGGTATCGTCTGCCATGTCCGGTCCAGCCCCTCTGTCTGGATGACGCCCGGACAGACGGCATTGACCCGTATCCCGGACCCCGCAAATTCGAGTGCGGCCGCGCGCGTGAGGGCGAGGTTTGCGCTCTTTGTCGCCGCATAGATCGAGGCCCCGGGCGACCCGAGAATGCCGGAGACGGCCGAGATGTTCACGATCGCCCCGCCGCCGTGCTGGACCATCGCCGGGATCTCGTACTTCAGGGAGAGGAAGACCCCTTTCAGGTTTGTCCCGACAGTGCTGTCGAAGTCGCCGCCGCTCTGCATGGGGATGAACTGTATGGCCCCGGAAACCCCGGCGGCATTGAAGGCGTAGTCGATCCTGCCGAAATTGTCCGTCACTGCGGCGACGAGACTCTCGACATCCTCGTCTCTGGAGACGTCGGCCCTGATCCAGAGCGCCTCGCCGCCGGCGTCCCGGACCATCGCCGCTGCCTGCTCCCCCGTCTCCTGGTGGCGGCTCCCGATCACGACCCTGGCCCCCTCCGCAGCGAAGGCAGCCGCCGTGGCTCTCCCGATCCCCGAACTCCCCCCGGTGACGAGGGCGACCCGGTTCCTGAACTCTTCGTATCTTGCGCCCATTTCTGTCCCCCTCCTGATCCTCCTCCTTCATGTGCTTTGTGGCGGGAGGAGATCTTCGCGGTATGGGTCTCCCGCTCCTTTTTTCCGGGGCTGATCGGGTGGGGAAAGAGCGATAGCGACCTTGAGAAAACCGTAGGTTTTCGAGCGGCAGCCCCCAGGCACAGACACGTCAGAAGAGGCACTCTCCAGAGACGAAAATGAGAGGAGTACGGGGACCCGGCCCCCTCCCCGCATCACCCTTAATTCCCGTGCCGCAGGTCCATGTACCGGGCGAACTTGACCGACTTGTAGAGGAAGTAGCCGACGACGCCGAAGGTGATCACCGGCGAGACAAAGGACGGGACGGGGACACCGAAGGCGTGCAGGACCATGACCGCACCCAGACAGAGGATGGAGTACATCGCGCCGTTCTTGAGGAAGACATAGCGCTTGATCTGGTCGATGTTCCTGATGGTGAGTTCCCGCACCACAAAGGCGCCGAGGCCGTTCCCGATGATGATGAGAGGGACAGAGAGAGTGAACGCGAAGGCGCCGAGGACGCCGTCGATGGAGAAGGTGGCGTCGATCACTTCGAGGTAGCAGATCTTGCTGAAGTCGGAGATATGCTGCTCCTTGAGCTGCTTCTCCTTCATGTCGGCGTTCATCCTGAAGCCCTGAACGATGAAGAAGGCCGTCGAGCCCATGACGGCGCCGAAGGCCATGAGGGGCCGTGTTTCGAGGGCGAACCAGACGATGGCGGCGAGTGTCACCGAGACGGTCGCGTAGAACCAGACCCCTTTCTCCGCGAAGTAGCGTTCGCCCCTGATGCCGAACTCCTTGGGCTCCAGAAAGAGCCAGTGGAGGAAGAGAAAGAGGAGGAAGGTGCCGCCTCCTATGAGAAGGACGGGCGCCGACTCCTCGATCGCGGCGATGACCGCCGGGTCATTGGAGAAGGTGGCGGTCAGGGCACCGACCGGGCCAAGGGAGGGTGTCGTCGCCCAGACGATGAGCCAGGGCAGGACGCCACGCACGACGAAGACCGCAAAGAGGAGGCCCCAGACGAGGAACCACCGCCGCGCCCTCTCCCCCATCGTGCCGAGCACCTCGGCGTTGATGATGGCATTGTCGATCGACGAAATCGTCTCGAAGAGACAGAGACCGGCGATCGTGAGGAGAATGGCGAAGAGGTCGAGCATTGCCTCACACCATTGACGCCTCAGGATATAGGCTTTGAGGGGAGGGGTTGGGGTCCACTGCCTTCCCCCCGGAGGTATCGGGGGACTACTCGAAGACTTGATGGTCTTCTTGACTCCCTTCGGCCATCTCCGCTCCGGATACGAGGGGATACGGCAATCTCCCCTCCGAGAATCTACATCGCTCTTCCCCCATCCTATCCTAAGACCGGGGGTCCGGGGGCGACGAGCAATAGCGAGGAGTCCCCCGGTGTAGGGTGAGGGGAAGGCAGTTGATCGGTGTCTCTTCCGAGGGGTTGCGGCCCCCGATATGGGCACTAAAAATGGACATTTCCAGAACCAAAAAAATGATGATACCAGAACTCCCGCACCGTCACATGCACGAGGCGATGACGCCCTTCAGCCTCGCCATACCCTCGGTGATCTTCTCCTCGTCGGCGCAGGAGAAGTTCAGGCGGATGGTGTGCTCCCCGCCGCCGTTTGCGTAGAAGGGGACGCCCGGCAGGACGGCGACGCCTTTCCTCACTCCTTCATGGAAGACATCCATCGCGGAGACGCCGTCAGGGAGGGAAACGAGCAGGAACATCCCGCCCTGCGGCGTGGTGTGGGTGACCCCGGCCGGGAACCCGTCGTCGAGGAGGTCGCACATGAGACGGCAGCGCCTGCCGTACACCGCGGAGATCCGACCAACATGGGCGTCGAGGTCGGTCTCTGTCAGGTACCGGTGGAGGATCATCTGGCAGAGGACGTTGGAGTGAAGGTCGGCTGCCTGCTTCGCCACATTGAACTGTTTGAGAATTGGTGCCGGGGCGAGGATCCACCCTATCCGCATGCCCGGCGAGACGGTCTTCGAGAACGAACCGGAGAGCACCGCACCGTCAGGGAGGTACCTCTTTACCGGGAGGCGCGGGCGGTTGTCGAAGAAGAGTTCGCCGAAGGCGTCGTCCTCGTAGAAGACCGTGCCCGTCCCTTCGAGGATATCGGCGATCGCCTTCCTCTTCTCCTGCGAGTAGGTAAGGCCGGACGGGTTCTGGGAGTTCGGGATGCCGTAGAAGTACTTGGGGGCGTGCTCCCTGACGAGCGCCTCGAAGGCGTCGAGGTCAGGGCCGTCCTCTTCGAGGGGGACGGCATGGATCGCGGGTTCGTAGAGGGAGAAGGCCTCGATGGCGCCGAGGTACCCCGGCCCCTCCACGCCGACGGCGTCGCCCGGGTTGAGGAAGATCTTCGCCATCAGGTCGAGGCACTGCTGCGAACCGTTCACGATCTGGATCTCCGACGCCTCGGCCGGGATGCCGAGGCGCTTCCTGTACCTCGCGGCGATGAACTCGCGCAGCGGGAGGTAACCGTCAGTCGTCGAGTACTGGAGGGCGCACGCTCCCTCCTCCTCCATCACCTCAGAGGCCGCGTTCCTGATCCCCTCCACGTCGATGAGGGAGGGGTCGGGCAGGCCGCCGGCAAAGGAGATGACGCCGGGAACGCCTGAGACCCGGAAGAGTTCTTCGATAAACGATTCCGGTGCATGATACATCCGGTCTGCAAAACGGTATTCCATCACGATTCCGACCTTTTGTCTGTGTCTCCGGCGCACCGAAAGAGGAGGGGCCGGAGCTTTCCGCAGCCACCCTATTCGGACGGCGCGGGTCATACAGGTCTGGTTTGTGTACAGGGGGCAAAAACCTATCCCGACGCCGGAAGGCTTATGTCCCGGGCAGGCGGATGCCGCCTGATGAAGATCTGGATCGCCATCGGCCTCCTTATCCTTGCTGTCTCTATCGCGGGCTGCACCGGCGCCCCGGACACGGTCCGGGTCTGGGAGGAGGAGAATGGGACGACGGTCAGTGTCAACCAGGGGGGCCGTGTGATCGTCACCCTCCCGTACGACACACTTGACAGGTACGAATGGAGGACAGAACTCAGCACCGGTCTTGTCGTCACCGACGAGCAGACGGCGCCGGGGACACAGGAATGGACTGTGGAACCGCTCGGGCCGGGGACGTACACCTTCAGGGCCCTGTGGGTGAGGACAGGTGCGCCCGACGCCGCGGCAGAAAAGACCTTCACCGTGACGATACGGACGGTCTGAGACGCGAGTTCAATGTATGCCGGCCCCCTTTCGGTCGTCACTCAAAATCAGGATAAGAAGAGGGAAGAGCGAACAAGATATCCTGAGAAGAGAGATTGCCGTCTCACCTCTATCCCAATGGCGGGGTGCGAGCGATAGCGAGCTTGAGAAGATTGAAGATCTTCGAGAGATGAGGGGGCTTTGCCCGCCGGAGGAATCCGCAGATTCGCTGCCTTCCCCAAACAGTCCACCGGGGGCTGTTGCCCCCGAACCCCCAAACTCAGGATAGGCCCCGGGAAGATAGGACCGGAGATCCGATCGAAGATCTACCCGAACAGGTCGGTAGCCCTTCCCGTTATGTCCGTCTCCCCTGCACCGCCCGCACCGCCGCGACAAACCCCTCGGGGTCGCGGCTGCCGAAGAGAATCTTCCTCCCGTTCCTGAGGTACACCCGCACCCCGCGATCGCCCCCGGTCGTATAGGCCCGCCATCCCCCGGCGCCCCACCTGATACCCCATCCGCCGAACTCAGTCAGGGGGCGGTACGTGCAGGCCTCCAGGCGCTCGACATCAGTCGCGGGGATCACCCTGAAGCTGAGATGGAAAGGGAAGAAGCGGTAAGCGATCCCCCCGTCCCGCACCTCCACGGTGAGGTGGATGACGGCGAAGAAGAGGGGGAAGAGCGTCCCGAAGACGAGGGTTATGACGGCCATCGCCCAGTCAGGCGCCGGCCTGTTCCCGAAGGGGACGCTGAAATATAACTGCTGCACCGCTCCCCACCAGGCGACCCCTGCAATGAGGATCAGGACTGCCCAGAGCCAGGGCTGGGTGAAGCGCTGCGTCTCCCTGAACAGGGGCGCCCCCTCAGTCACAGCACTCGCTTCCCCGCATCGCCGCCACGACCTCTGGCGGAAGAGTCGTCCGCTCGCTGATCCCGGCATCGGAGAGTCCCTCCGCCGCGAGGCGTGCGACCACCGCGGGCATCGGCTCGGCCACCTCGACCAGGTGGCCGTCGGGGTCGAAGAACCGGACCGCGCGCTGTGCCCACGGCTGCTCCTGCAGGGGGTGGAGGAAGCGGACACCGGCCTCCGCGACCCGTCCGGCCAGCGCCTCGATCTCCGCCGTCTCGAAATAGACCTCCATCGGCGGGGCCGGCGCCTCGCCCGGCGGCATCTTCCCGGCGTACAGCAGGTCGTTCACGTAGGTGCGGTCCCAGAGGGCAAGCCCCCCAACGAACCCGACATTCACGCCGAGGTCAAGTTCCACTTTCTGCCCGAGGACGTCGGTGTAGAAGGCCTTTGACTGTTCCATATCCCTGACAAAGAGGACCGTGCTTCTGAAGGTGATATCCATCAGGATGACCTCTGCACCGTGGGATAAAATATATCCGGTCTGTCCCGGACCGAGGACCAAGAAAAAGAGAAAGGTTTAGAATCCCTCGTCGTCCTGGACGAGCTGGACATCCGCGATGTCGTGCTGCCGGCCGGCGAGTTTCTTTGCCTTGAAGATGTTCTTTCCTTCCTTGCCGATCGCAAGGCCACGGTCATCGGGCTTGACGTCGATGAGGGCGACCTTCTCTCCGTCCTCGTTCGTGGCGAAGGTGATCGCAGTGACCTGCGCCGGGAGGAAACAGTTCTTCAGGAACTGTTCGGGGTCGGCCGAATACTCGACGACCTCGATCCTCTTGCCGAAGGCGTCGGAGGCCTTCTTGATCGTCGTCCCCTTCTTCCCGATCGCGAGCCCCATGTCGCCAGGATTGATGACGAAGATGATGCGGTCATTCCTCTCGTCGATGATGCAGTCCCGACTTGCCGCGCCGGTCATGTTCTCGAACTTCGAGATCAACTGCATGCAGTCTTCAGTGAGTTTTATTTCCGCCATCTAGGCCCTCTTGATGCTGAGGATGTCTGAGTCGCCCGGTTCGACAACCGCAAGCGCACTGACAACGAACGGCTTGCCGCAGGCCTTTCCGAGTTCGACGCCGGAATCATTGTACACGTAACTTACAACACCCTCTCTGGCCAGCATGGCCTCTTTGAATGCTGCGGGGCAGTTTTTGGCGATGACGACAAGCTGGGCCTTACCGGCCTTGGCACATTCTTCAGTTGCATTCTGTCCAAGGAAGACCTTGCCGGTTTTGATGGCTCTTCTCAAAGACTCGTTAAAGTCCATAATTAATTCTCCTGGTTTAAGGGTTTTGCAATCAATCTGATATCCCCGGTTCCGAGCTGGATCGGCTGACCGACGATGACGTTTTCGGTCACACCGTTGAGAATATCAGATTCTCTTGCGACCGCGGCGTCGAGGAGGTGGTTGACCGTCACTTCAAAGGCGGCACGGGAGAGAACACTCTCCTTCTCGCCTGCGATACCGTGACGGCCGATCTGCTTGACCTCTCCGTCCATGCACATCATGTCCGCGATGAGCATGATATGCCGCACGTCAACCGAGATACCCTGCTCCCCGAGCGTGTTCTTCATTTCGTCGATGATCGCATTTCTTGCGGCCTCGATCCCGAGGATCTGGGAGATCTCGTTGATATTGTTGGTGCGGGTACGGGAGGTTTCAACGCCCTCGACCTCGAACACATCCTTTAGGTTGGAGCCTTCAGTATAAAGTATATACTCTCCTCCTTCCTTCCGGACAACCACCCGCTCGATGTCATCGATCCCCTGCACGATCACGTTCCTGACATGGTCGGCAAGCTGGAAGAGGTTCTGGTAACTCTCGTTCTTCGGGGTGAAGGTGATCACTCCGTCTGCGGCGTTCCCTTCTGACTCGAAGTCACGGTAGTGGCGGCGCTCCCGGATCTTCTGCGGCGCCCTCTCCATGATCTCGGCCAGGGAGATCTTCCTCTTGTCGCAGACCTCCTTTTTGACGTGCATCTCCACCCGCATGTTCGCCATATCGGTGACGATGTCACCGAACTCGTGGAGAGGTGCCGCTTCGATCTGCCAGGAGACTTCACGGGCCTTGTCACGGTCGGCCGAGTAATCGGACTCCAGGTGGATTGTCATCGTCGGGGTCGACGGTTCCTTCCTGGCGTCCATGATCTCGATAAGACGGGGCAGACCGAGGGTAACGTTAATCTCAGCCACACCGGCGTAGTGGAAAGTACGCATCGTCATCTGGGTGCCGGGCTCGCCCAGGGACTGGGCGGCGATGACCCCGCAGGCCTCGCAGGGCTCGATCCTTGTCCGCCTGTACTCGCGCTCCACGCTCACCATGATAGTGTCGAACTGTTCGGCGGTGATCTCCTTCCCATCGAGATCCTTGATCAGTTCTTCCTTTGTCCTTTCCGGGAGATCGGCCGCGTGGATCGCGGCCAGCATCGACTCGTCCATCAGACCTCCTCCTTGAGCACGTTCTCGATCGCGCCTTTCACGTCCACAGGTTCGCCATAACTGCTCTTTGTCGGGTCGGTGCCGTCCTCGCCGTACTTGAACTGGAGGATCCGTCCGCCGGTCGTCCTGACAGACCGGTCGTATTCGACCTTCAGGTCCTGCAGCGCGTTGATCATCCGCCTCTGCAGGTACCCGCTCTGCGACGTTCTGACTGCGGTATCGACGAGACCTTCACGGCCACCGATGGCGTGGAAGAAGAACTCGGTCGGGTTGAGTCCCTTCTTGTACGACGACCTGACAAAACCGTGGGCCGGTGCACCGCGGTCGTCCCGCTTGAAGTGCGGGAGGGTACGCCTGTCGTACCCACGGACAATACGCTCACCACGGACAGACTGCTGTCCGACACATCCTGCCATCTGGGTCAGGTTCAGGATCGAACCACGGGCACCGGAGACTGCCATCACCACGGCCGAGTTGGAGAGGCCGAGGTGACGGGATGCAATCTCACCGGTGCTGTCACGGGCCTTGCCGAGCACCTGCATGATCTGCATTTCCAGGGTCTCTTCCTCGGTACGGCCTGGCATCGGTTCGAGCTGGCCTTCCTCGTAGATCTGGATGCGCCTGCGGACGTCACGCTCGGCGTTGTCGAGCACTTCTTCGATCTGGCCGTAATCGGTCTTGGACAGGTCTTCGTCGTCGATGGCGAAGGAGAAGCCGTCGAACATGATGGCCCGGATCGAGAGGCGGGTCATGTCGTTGATGAACTGTGCCGCCCGCTTCTGTGAGTACTGGCGGATGATCCTGTTCACGATCTCGCCGTCGAATGCACCGATCGCCTTCTTGTCGATGGTGCCGGTGACAAGCTCGCCGTCTTTGATCTTTACGTAGGTATCGCGGTCGCAGAGCTCTTTCTTGCAGGTATCGCAGTGTTGACAGGACGACGCCTTGAAGATCATGTTGATGTCGTCAGGGATGATCACTGAGAAGACCTGCTTGTTGCTCCAGTAGGGCACGCCATTCTCGACCCTGCCGGGCTCGGGCATGTGCTCGACGCCCGTGTGCTTGAGAAGGTAGAGGGCCTCGGACTTGGTGAACCAGCGCACTTCGTGGGTCAGCAGGAAGATCCCTGAGATGTGGTCGTGGATACCGCCGATGATCGGGCCGCCGAAACGGGGCGAGAGAATGTTTTCCTGCACATTGACCAGGATCTCGACCTCGGCCATTGCCTCCTCGGTCTGCGGCACGTGCAGGTTCATTTCGTCGCCATCGAAGTCAGCGTTGTATGGTGGGCAGACGGCCGGATTCAGCCTGAAGGTCTTCCCGTCCATGATCTTGACATGGTGGCCCATGATCGACATCCGGTGCAGGGACGGCTGTCTGTTGAAGAGCACGATATCCCCGTCCCGCATCTGCCTCTCCACCGTCCAGCCCAATTCAAGCTGGTCGGCGACGTCGTCCTTGTTCTCATCGGAGATACGGATACGCCGTTCGTCCGACCGGATCACGTAGTTCGCGCCGGGCGGGTCGGTGAGGGCCTTCCGGCCGGTCCCGTTTCGCACGTACACGCGGGCGACGTCGATGTTCTGCGTGGTCACCCGCACCGGGATGGTCATCTCGTTGGCGATCGCCATGGGAATCCCGACCTCGTTCACGCTGAGGAATGGGCTTGGCGAGATGACGGTACGGGCCGAGAAGTTCACGCGCTTGCCGGAGAGAGAGCCACGGAACCGGCCGTCCTTACCCTTTAGTCTCTGCGAGAGGGTCTTTAACGGTCGGCCCGAGCGGTGGCGAGCCGGCGGGCAGCCTGCCACCTCGTTGTCCATGTAGGTGGTGACATGGTACTGGAGAAGTTCCCAGAGGTCCTCGATGATCAGCTGCGGTGCGCCGGCGTCCTGGTTTTCCTTGAAGCGCTGGTTGATCCTGATGATGTCCACGAGCTTGTGGGTCAGGTCGTCCTCAGAACGCTGGCCGTTTTCCAGGATGATCGACGGGCGCATCGTCACCGGGGGCACGGGGAGCACGGTGAGGATCGTCCACTCGGGCCTCGCGACCTCGGGGTCGATGCCGAGGAGTTTGAGATCCTCGTTCGGGATCCGCTCGAGCCGGGCGCGGATGTCGGCTGGCGTCAGCTTGTGCTCCTCTTTCTTCTCCTTCCCCTGGTCGTCGGGGGTGACGACGACCTCGGAGAAGGTCGTCGGTTTCTCGAAGTTGATCTTCAACTGCTGTTCGCCGCAGTACGGGCAAACCCGTTCCTTCTTGATGTCTTTCTCGGTGACCAGGTCGCCGCTCTCCTCTTCTTCGGTCCCGACGATCTTCGTGATCTCGTCAGGGGAGAGGAGGAGCCTGCCGCAGCTGCTGCAGGTCACACGGAGGAGTTTCCTGATCAGTCGGGTGTAGCCGACATGGATCACCGGCTTTGCGAGTTCGATGTGGCCGAAGTGACCCGGACAGTCGCTCGCCTTCTGTGTACAGGTCTTGCACCGCATCCCCGGGTCGATGACGCCGAGGTGGAGGTCCATTAACCCCTGCGAGTACGGGTAGCCGTCGTCGTCATAGGTGTCGGCCCAGATGATCTTCCTCACACTCATCTGGCGGATCTCCTTGGGCGAGAGGATACCGAACTCGATCCTTCCAATTCTCTTCGGGCTTGTCATATCTGTCCCCCCTTATACCATATCCTCAAGCCGCAGGCGCGGCGCGATGCCCATGCTCTTCATCTCGTCGAGGAGGAGCTTGAACGCGTAACTCATCTCGACCGAGTAGATGTCGGTCTCGCTGCCGCAGTTCAGGCACCGGGTGACGTTTCTCTTCTTGTCGAGCATCGCTACCATGCCGCAGTGGGCGCAGACGTACTGGTTCACCTTGTCGGACTCGTCGAGCAGACGTTCCTTGAGGGCCATCGCAGCGCCGTGGCCGATCATCACATCGCGCTCCATCTCACCGAACCGGAGACCGCCCTCGCGGGCACGCCCTTCGGTCGGCTGACGGGTGAGCACCTGGATCGGGCCGCGGGACCGTGCATGCATCTTCGAGGAGACCATGTGGTAGAGCTTCTGGTAGTAGATCACGCCGACATAGATATCCGCGTGGAATTGCTTGCCTGTGTAACCGTCGTACAGGATCTCGCGGCCTGTGTGTGCGAAGCCGTACTGCTTCAGGGCCTGGCGGAGGTTTTCCTCTGTCTCGCCCTTGAATGCGGTGGAGTCGATCCGCCGCCCATCGAGGGCGCCCACCTTGCCGCCGAGCATCTCAAGCATGTGCCCGATGGTCATACGGCTCGGGACCGCGTGGGGATTGATGACGAGGTCGGGGGCAATGCCCATCTCACCGAAGGGCATGTCCTCCTGCGGGACGATCCAGCCGACGACACCCTTCTGACCGTGCCTGGACGCGAACTTGTCGCCGACCTCTGGCACACGGAGGTCGCGGGTCCTGACTTTCACCAGGCGCGAGGAGTTCTCGCCCTCGGTGATGATCACGGTGTCCACGATGCCGTGCTCGTTGCTCCGCATCGTCACCGAGGTGTCGCGCCTCTTCTCGACGGCGATCAGTTCGCCGCTCGGCTCTTCAAGGAAACGTGGCGGAGAAGTCTTCCCGATAAGGACGTCCTTCTCCTTGACGACTGTCTCGGGGTTGATGACCCCGTCGTCGTCCAGGTTCTGGTAGTACTCCGCGCCATGGGCGCCCGAGACTTCTTCGTCCGGGATCTCGATCCTGTCGACCTGGCCGCCTGGATAGCGCCTTTCTTCGCCTTCGTAGGTCCTGAAGAAGTGGGAGCGCCCGAGGCCGCGGTCAATCGAGGCCTTGTTGAAGATGAGCGCATCTTCGATGTTGTAACCTTCGTACGAAAGGATGCCGACGACGAAGTTCTGGCCGGCCGGCCGGTCATCAGATCCGATCAGGTCGGAGGCCTGTGTATAGACCATCGGCTTCTGGCAGTAGTGGAGCTGGTTGCTCCTCGTGTCGGGCCGCAGTTTTGTGTTGGCTGTGGCAAAACCAAGGGCCTGCTTGACCATGCCTGCGCCCATGGTGACACGCGGTGATGCGTTGTGCTCGGGGAACGGCACATGGGCCGCGCCGATACCCAGGATCAGGGAGGGGTCGATCTCGAGGTGGGTGTGCTCGGGGGTCAGGTCAGCCTCTTTGATCGCAATATAGAGGTTCTCCTCCTCCTCCGCGTCGACGAACTCTATGAGGCCTCTCTTGATGAGGTCTTCGAACGCGATCTCGTTCGCGGCGAGCAGGGCGATCTCGGCGTTCGTGATCACGGGCTTACCGTCCTTGACGACGATCAGGGGCCTTCTGGCCCGGCCGCGGTCGGTGTTGATGACCACGTCGCCGTTGAACTCCGCGAAGGCGATGTTCACCTCGGAGGAGATTGCCCCATGGCGTCGCATGGCCCGCGCCTTTTCTACGACCTCTTGCGGGTTTTCGACGAGTCCGATGAGGGAACCGTCAAGGAATACGCGTGACTTCTTCATTCCTTCTTCCCCCCGATGATCAGCGGCTCCACGCCGAGGTTGTAGAAGATATTCTTGACATCGTCAGTTTTGTCATAACCTTTCGAGATCTCTACCATTTGTGCGAAGTTCTTCACCAGACCACAATTTGGACCTTCTGGGGTCTCTGACGGGCAGATCCGACCCCACTGGGTCGGGTGCAGGTCACGGGCCTCGAAGTGTGGCTGGGACCGGGACAGCGGCGAGATGACGCGCCGCAGGTGCGAGAGCACGCTCATCCGGTCTGTCCGGTCGAGGAGCTGAGAGACACCTGTCCGTCCGCCGACCCAGTTGCCGGTGGCAAGGGGGTGGAGGAGGCGCTCGGTCAGGACATCGGCCCGCACGGCCGTGCTGATCGAGAGGTCGCGGTGGCGCATGCTGGCGCGCTCGAGCTGGTACTTGATATCGCGGGTCAGCCTGTTGAGGGAGATCCTGAAGAGGTCTTCCATCAGGTCGCCTGCAAGCTTCAGCCGCTTGTTCGAGTAGTGGTCCTTATCGTCGATCTTCCGGCGGCCGAGCACGAGGTCGAAGCATGCCTCTGCCATGCGGCCGAGGAAGTGCGCTTTTGCAAGCCGCACGCCGATAGCCGTCTGTTCATAGCCCTCGTCGCCCTCCTTGAGGTTCTCGGGCATGAGATAATTGAGGTGGGGCAACAGGTAGTTGTCGATGACGAACTCGGCCCGTCTCCTCTGGTACTCCCGGGTCTGGTTCGGAGCGAGTTTTTTGCCCACGTACATGACGCCGCTCTCGACAGAGTCGCACTCGCTCTCTTCGAGGTTCTGCATCATGTAGGTGAGGATCTCCTCGTCTGTCGAGACCGCTTCTACGATTTCCCTGTCGCTCCCGAGGCCCAGAGCCCGCATCAGGTCGGAGAATTTCAGGTGGCCGGCGACCGACGGGAAAGAAACCTCAAGCAGGTTTTTCTTGTTCTTCTCGACGACGACGAGCGCACGGTACCCCCGGAACTGGGAGAAGACCTTTGCCACATAGATCCGCTCGTTGTACCTTTCGGTAAACTCGGTCATGATCTTGTTCGAGGCAAGGTCTTCAAGAGTCATGAGGACGCGCTCCGAGCCGTTCACGACAAAATAACCGCCCGGATCCCTGGGGTCCTCGCCGTGGGCGACCCGCTCGTTGTCGGAAAGCCCTGCGAGGTTGCAGGCGACAGAACCGATCATGACGGGCAGTTGCCCGATCTCGGTCGTGATCGGATCGCCCCGCATGTCCCCCTGCACGAGGGCCATGTCGAGTTCGATGGGTGCGGCATAGGTGAGGTTACGCAGGCGCGCCTCTGTCGGGTAGAGAATACTCTTCGAACCGTCGGCCTCGCGGACGATCGGTTTCAGGATCCGGATCGTGCCGAGTTCGACCCAGACCGCTTCGCTGTTTTTGCCCCGGTTTTCGATGTCGGTTTCGATGATCCGCTGTTCGTCCACCACTTTCTGGAGGTTGTGCTCCAGAAAGTGATTGTACGAATCCAGCTGGTGGCGGGCGACGTGCTCTTCTGAGAAGTATGCCCTCGATATAACGCTTCTATCTAACAGATCCATCCGCCCCCGGTTACTTCTTTGGCCTCTTTACTACAGAACGATACGAATCGGCGAGGCCAGCCGTCTGGCTCTTCCGGACAATCTTGATGACATCTCCGATCTTTGCCCCGGTGGCCTTGACGGCCGGGTCATCGCTGTAGATACGCGGAAGCTGGTCGAGTGTGATCTGATAGCGGGAAAGGAGCTCTGCAATCTCGCTATCGGTCATCTTCTGATGATCCGGCACCATTTCATGATCTAAAACATTAAATCTGGTGCTCATCTTCAATCCCCTGGACAAGAAAGAGTTAAATTCAGATGTATCACCACATAAAAACCACAGACTGCGCCATGGCAGCGGGCCTAGAGGGATTTGAACCCCCGACCATCTGGTTAAAAGCCAGACGCTCTACCTAACTGAGCTATGGGCCCCGTACGCAGACGGCATTATTACAATGATGTTAGAGTTAATATAATTTTCGTCCCCTCGGGACCGTCCGGTCGCTGAAGATTGTCCGGGATGCATCCCTATGAGTTATGATAAGATTTAACTGCTCCGATTCAGACGAATGTGTAATGGTCCTTACTCTGGATGAGAATCCGCAGATGCAGTGGGCGATTGCTGCGATCATGCGTGTCAACCATGTGATATACCTCTTTATTGCCATCGTACTCGCCCTCCTTGCGGCGGTCTCGTTCTATGATGTGGCGCTCCTGTTCATGGATAGTCTGAGGATCGGTGTGCCGATGACCGACAGCATCCTCACGGTGCTCCATGCCCTCCTGGTCACCATCATCATCATCGAGATCCTGGAGACGGTGACCGCGTATTTCCGGACCAACCGTTTGCAGGTGCGGCCGATCCTTATTGCGGGCCTCACCGCGATGGTGCGGAAGGTGCTCGTCTACGGCCTGGGACCGACCGACATTGTTGATGTGGCAGGGACGGTGGCGGTCATTGCGGTGCTCACCCTCGCGATAGTCCTGATTGGAAAAGAGGAGTAATGCCCCTGGTGGACCGGGCATCGAAGAAACGGATCTATTTTTTCTGCTGAAGAGTGTCGATCTCTTCCTTGATCTGGGCAAGGCGTTCCTGCTGGAACCGTATACTGTTTTCCATGGTCTTGATCGCAAGGGAGACTTTCTCGCTCGCCTTGCTGTCATTGATATTGTAGGTCGTCTCAAGGATGCGGAGGAGGCGGTTGTTCACGTCGACCCCTTTTGCGAGCCGCGCGTATTCGTCGACAAGGCGCTGGTCGAGTCCGACCTCCTTCGCCCTGTCGACATCGTCCCTGATCATCTCACGGCGCTTGAGCACGCGCTCGATCGCGTCATAGAGTTCCCGATGGGTGATGGGCTTTAAGATGTAGTCTTCGATATATGAGCCGTACCCTTCGGCCTCGTCTGGTGTGAGTTGTTTTGCGGTCAGCATCAATACCGGGATGTCGCGCGTCTTCGGGTTGATCTTGATATTTTCAAGAGTCTCCCAGCCGTCCATCGGCTCCATCATGATGTCCAGAAGGATGAGGTCGGGTGTGACGGTGGTGAGGATCTCAAGGGCCTCCTCGCCGCCGTATGCCGCGATTGACTGGTACCCCCCCCTCTCCAGCATGGTGACGAAGACGTCCACGATGAATGGGCTATCGTCCACCACCAGAACCGTGTACATTATAGTACCTCCGCTATCTCAGCCGCGATCTTGGTGAATAACTTGTAGGCTGCCTCTGTGTCTGCCGTGGGATCGAGGACGACCGCAAGAAGCGTCCGGTCTCCGGCACCCATGACAAGCATCGAGGCGCCGTCTGAGGTGACCAGCACCTTCCCTGGTGGCTGGATATGTGATATGCTCGCCGCGGCCTCGGCCGCCGCCAGCATGGTCGCGCTCATGGCAGCGAAAGAGGGTACGGATACCCCTGCTACGAACGATTTGCCCATCAGGATCCCGTCGCGAGAGGCGAGCACGCAGGCTGAAACGCCCCTGACCTCCATGATCTCCCTGATGAACGAATTTATTCTCTCTTTTAATCCCTGATGTTCTGTCATGCCCACCGTGTATCTTACTTCATCTTATATATCATATTTTGGTTTCTCTTGCGCCTGATATCAGGTAATCTCACCAATATGGGCATGTTATGGGGTTCTTGTCGACGGGTTCCGAACATTTTGATTTTTTTTCTCGTGCATCTGTCCGGGACGAATGTTCTGCTCGGTGCATGTGCGGTCTGTTAAAATTCGTCGAATGTGCCGGTTTTTCAGAATCGGGGGTGACGTCTCCTGCAGGCAAGATCGATATATTTTAATGGCGATCTTGATGCTGTCTTGTGATGTAATATTATCTTTTCTATTTCTCACCATTAACATAGGGTTATAATATTCCTAAACACTACACCATATTAATGGATATTCCGAGAGGTACCTTCTCTACAATCAGACGAGATACCGCCATATCTGCTGTTCTTGCAGAGATCCGGGATACATCATTCAGCGGATATGCGATGGTGAGCCACGGAGGCGGCCTGATCTCACTTGTCTTCTCCGAAGGTGCCTGCATACTCGCAGAGTACCAGGGCCTGCTTGGCGCCGCAGCCTTGCAGGCAGTCCAGTCGATGGGGGAAGAGACGGCAGAGATCGGGCTCTATCTCCTCACACGTCAGCAGCTTCGGCTGGCAGACGAATTCAACAGAAATGCCCGGGTCGCTTCTGGTGAACCCCCTGCACGGAGTGAGGGGGCGCAGGCGGCACGGGGCGCTGTGAAAGCACAGCAGACCGCGCAGGCATCTCCGGGAAAAGAGCGCCTTGTCGTTCCCAGAGGGGAGCTTTGCGAGGTAAAAAAGGATGTGGCGACTGCAGAGATCCTTGAACGCCTGAAGGAGCGCGCATTCACCGGCTATGGTCTCTTTACGCTGGCTTCGGTCGGTTTTACCCTTGTCTTTTCCGGGGGATCCTGTATCCTTGCCGCGTATGGCAGGGAGCGCGGCGCTGCCGCTCTGGAAAAAGCGAAGGCATCGGGTGCGCCGGGTGATGTCGGTCTCTATACTCTCACTCTCCAGCAGATCGCTCTCTCTCTTGAGTTCAATGGCGGGTACCGCGTCGAAGGTCCGCCCCGGACAGAGGTCCGCTCTATGGCTGGCGGCCCGCCCCTCTCTCAGAAAGGAGCGGAAGCACCTGCCATGAAGAGCCGCCCCGCGCTGCCCCCGAGAGGGGGTGCGGCAGGGCCTGCTGTCCCCTCCCAGGCACCGGTACGGGAGGATCCGAAGGGAACCGACCCGGACTCCTCGATGGTGACCGCTGCCGTCATGAGAGACCTCGACGCCCTTGATGCGATCGATCCCGTGCAGATGGCGGCAAACCTGAAGAACGGTTATGTCTCGATACTGGGCCGCCTCCAGCTCGGGCATCTGGTCGATGAAAAGAAGAAAAAGGAAGTGTGATAGTCACATGGATGATGGAACAACGTTCATTGCACTGGGACAGATCATCGTTGTACTCCTTGCATTGATAGGTCTCGGTGTTGCCGGCTGTGTCCTCTATCTGGTGAGAGTCCAGGACCAGCTGGCAGCGATACGAAAGGATTCGCAGGAAAGGCAGCAGTATGCCCAGCTGCGGAACATCATCGGCGGGACAGCACAGGCGCCGGTGGACATGTTCACGCTCTTCAAGCATATCCAGCGGTCCCGTGAGGTCGAATGGGAGAAGCCGCCCCGTGCTCTCAGCCTCTTTGAAGGGCGCCCCGATATTGCGGGGAGCATGCAGGCGATGTGTGAGAAGTACTATCTGGATGCATTCACGATCGCCACCGACGACGGTCTTGTGGTCGCCTCCTCGGAGGACGACGCATCTGCCGATGCGGCAAAGTACAGTTACCTCTTTACCGAGGGGAAACTTCCCGACGATCCGAAGGTGATGCTCTTTGGCATCCAGCATAAGGGCTCGAACCTTGTTGGTATCCTCAGGACTGAGCACAACATCCCTGACGCCTGGGTCAAAGACATGGAAAGCGACGCGGTGTCCGTTCTGAGGAACTGGCTGTGAGGATAGTGTGGAGGTCGGACAGGGAGAGTCGAACCGAAGCATGGTGCGAGGAATGAGATGATACGAGCATACACAATAGCATCTGGTAAGGGTGGAACGGGAAAAACGACCTTCACGGTCAATCTCGGCACTGCACTTGCCCAGCTTGGCAAAGAGACCTATATTCTTGATGCTGACGTCGGGATGGCGAATATCGGGATCCTGCTTGGCCTGGAGAATGTGCCGGTGACTCTCCATGAGGTACTTGCCGGAAAAGCAACTATTGATGAGGCGATCTATGACGGCCCTGCCGGTCTGAAGGTGGTCCCGAGCGGCATCTCCCTCCAGGGGTTTCAGGATGCAAATCCTGACCGTTTGAGGGAAGTCATGCATGACCTTGTCGATCGGTGCGATTACCTGCTGATCGATGCCCCGGCAGGCATCAGCAGGGACGGTGTGGTTCCGCTTGCGGTTGCCGATGAGGTGATCCTGGTGGTCAACCCGGAACTCTCCTCCATTGTCGACGCGCTGAAGACCAAGATCCTCACCGAACTGGTCGGGGGCCATGTCCAGCATGCGGTCATCAACCGGGCTGGCAGGGATAACCTTGATTTCGTCGAGCACAAGATTGAAAAGTCTCTGGGTGTCACCTCACTGGGCGTCATCCCCGAAGACACCTATGTGAGGGAATCGGCGGCGTACAAGATGCCGGTCGTGATCAAGCACCCGACCTCGGGCGCTGCACGGGCGATCAAGAAGATCGCCGCGGAGATCGCCGGCTGCGAGTACCACGACGATGTCACTGTAACGCGTGAAGGATTCATTGATCGTCTGGCAAGAACACTCTTCAGGGGGAATCGGTAAAATGGAACCATTCGACATGGGAGGCATCCTCCTCATCATTCTGGGCTGCGTGATTGTCATCCAGCTCTTCATCATGTATATTATGTACGTCAGAATTCAGCAACTGCTGACAGAAGTCGACGCCATCGGCAGCAAGATGAAGATCACGGACACCGAACTTGAAGCGCTCACCAAGAACGTGGAAAAGTTCAAGCAGCTGCGGATCTGAATTTATTTTACTTTTTTTAATCTCTGATGAATCGCTCATGAAACGAAGTTTCAGGCGGTTCTTTGAAACCATCTCAGGGGTTTTCATGGTAAATCTTTTACCGGTCTTCTCATGCTCCCTTCGGTCGCAGCCCCCGGACCCTCGATGTAAGATAGGAAGGGGAAGACAGAACAGGAAATCCGAGGAAGAGATTGCCATCCACTCCTATCCTAATGTTTGGGGTTTTGGGGTGAAAACCCCGGTGAATTACGCCCGTACACTACCTTCCCCGTACTGCTGCGTTCTCCGGGGGCGGTGACATACTTCTTCTCCTCCAACCCCTCCCGCTCCAGTCCCCTGCTCGCGAGTCATCCCTGTCACCGCCCTCTGGCCCGTATTCGGGTGCTCCTGACGAAGAGTACATATAGCGTGAAGTCCCAACATATAGAGTCGGTTGGGGTCATAGGGTAGCTTGGCCATCCTAGGAGACTGGGGGTCTTCTGACCCGCGTTCAAATCGCGGTGACCCCACCACCTTATTCTTGGTGCTTTTATGAAATTTCAGCCACGGTGTACTGAATGTCTTCTCTCCCGCGTGGGATATGAGGCCGGGCTTGTGCTCGACGATCCCGCAGCGATCGAGGAGGTGCGGCGTGCGGCGGCGGCAGTGCTCGCCGCGGGACAGGATGACCCGGCGGTGCCGGCGCCGGTGCTTGCAGGTGCCGTCCATCGGTGCGCGTATAGTCTGATCGGTGTCGATGACCCGTACCTGGCCCTCAAGAAGCAGAACAACAGGGACGCCCTCCTTGCCGCCGATAGGGTCGCGCCCGCCCTCCTGACTTTCAGGGATTATGTCACTGCCGCGGTGCTCGGCAACACCTTTGACTACGGTGTCCAGTCCCACCAGGTGACCGGCGATTTTCTCTCGTTCTTTGCGACAGAGTTCCCGAAAGGCCTTGCAATCGACGACACCGACAGGATCCTCCCGCTCTGCCGCGACGTAGTCTATTTCACTGACAATTGCGGGGAGATTGTCTTCGACCGCCTCCTTCTCAGGTACCTGAAGGCACAGGGCGCGACGGTGACCGTCGTCGTGCGCGGCGCTCCCATTCTCAATGACGCTACCATGGAAGACGCCCTCACCCTCGGCCTTGACGCCATTGCCGACCACATGACCACGACGACCTGCGGCGAGCGTGAACTCGGGGTGAACCTCTCTCTCATCCCTGACGACCTTGCGAAAGCCCTCGAAGGCTGTAGCCTTGTCATTGCAAAGGGGATGGCAAACTACGAGGCTCTCACCGAATATGACGATTTCCCGCCGACCGCCTTCCTGATGGCCGTCAAGTGCGAGACGATCGCCGGTATGGTGGGCGTCCCGAAGGGGTCGAAGGTGGCGCTGCTCAGGGACTGATCCCGTCCTTCTCCCGGATCATCCCTTCCATGCACCGCCTGATGAGGTCTTCTGTCTTCAGATTGCCCGGACACCGGGCCCCGGCGCGTGTGCAGAAGGCGGCGGCCTCCTCATAATGGCCGAGTGCGATGAGGCGTTCGGCCATCTCATGGAGGAGGTCGACGTTGGTCGGGTCAAGGCGGCACCCGCGGGCCAGAAACTCCAGTGCTTCCCTCTCGTTTCTGGCCGTCTTTGTAAGATAATACATTAACTCTGGCTGGTTCGGCTTTTTTCTCAGGGCCTGCCAGAAGGCCTCTCGGGCCTCTTCTTTCCTGCCGAGGTTGTAGAGCGCCGCCCCGTGGCCGAACCAGGCCTCGCCGTCGTACCTGTTGAGGGTGAGGGCTGCAAGGAAGGCCTCGTCGGCGGGCCCGGGCATGTCGAGTTTGATAAGTGAACTCCCCAGGAGAACAAGGGCCTTCAGGTTCTCGGGCTCACGGGTGGCGGCCGCAAGGAAGTGCTGGTATGCCTCCCTGTACTGGCCTGTCGCCATAAGCACCTCCCCCTTGCCGACCAGGAAGTCGGGGTGGTCGGGCACCACCCTGAGTGCACGCTCGAAGAAAGAGAGAGCTTCCTCGTATTCGTGCATGGAGAGGTGTGTGATGCCCTCGTTGTACCATCCGAGAGCATATCTCTTCTGTCGGGGTATTTCATGCATGGCGATCACGGGCGGTGCGACGAGAGATCAAATCCTCTTTGTCATATTTATTTATTTTCCTGGATCTCGTGGATCGATAATACACAATTCATAATATAATGAAAAATTTGTGTACTATATGAGAAAATAATGGTTATCTGGGAGTAGGTCGGTCCCGCCTTTCTCGCTCCTGAATCCATCGGGCGAGGGCGGCCATAAAAAAGGGTGAGGGGCACGGCATGGAAGAATGTTCGTTGCTGGAAAAAAGGCTTCAAATAGGCATTCGACGTGATCAAAACTCTGTAAGTCTCCAGACAGGTTTATATGCCCGCTCTCCATACTCTTCGCATGGATGCTGTACTGGGCATCTCCCTTGGCTGGGTTCTGATCGTGCTCGGGGCCGTCCTTCTCGTTATCGAGGCCACGAATCCCGGCTTCTTCGTCGCCGTCCCCGGGACTGTGATGATCATCCTGGGTGTCCTCTTTGTGCTGGGCGTCGATGTCTTCGGTTCGACCCTCGGCGTCGTAGTCGGGGTGGTGACTGCCCTTGCGGCGGCCGCGGTCACGGTCTGGCTCTACTCCCGGATCACTCCCCAGGAAAAGCCGACGACAATCAGCCGCGACTCCGTCGTCGGCCAGGAGGGGCATGTTGTCAGGGACGTGGACCCTGACTCCATCGCGGGGAAGGTCAGGATCGGTGGCGTCGAGTGGAGCGCCAGCTCGGCCTCCGCCCCTCTCAGGGTGGGGACGAGGGTTGTCGTCGTCCGTTCTGAGGGCGTGCATGTCGTTGTCGATGAGGTGAAATGAATGGTAGTTGAAGAAATACTCAACAATCTGATCACGATCTTCCTGATCCTCGTGGTCATCTATATCATGTCGCGGGGGGTCGTGATCATCCAGCCCTATGAACAGGGGCTGCAGATCAGGCTTGGAAAGTATATCGGGAGGCTCAACCCGGGTTTCCAGTGGGTCATCCCCCTGATCACGTTCGTCCAGAAGATCGATCTGCGGACCCAGGTGATGGACGTCCCGTCGCAGGAGGTGATCACGAAGGACAACTCGCCGACCAATGTCGACGCCATCGTGTACACCCGCGTGGTCGACCCGGAGAAGGCCTTCTTCGAGGTGGCGAACTACCGGATGGCGACGGTTGCCCTTGCCCAGACAAGCCTTCGCGGCATCATCGGCGACATGGAGCTTGATGAGGTGCTCTACAACCGCGACCTGATCAACACGAAGCTGCGTGACATCCTGGACAGGGAGACCGACCAGTGGGGCGTGAAGGTCGAGCGCGTGGAGATCAAGGAAGTCGACCCTGTCGGTGCGGTGAAGCAGGCGATGACCGAGCAGACTGCTGCGGAGCGTGAGAGGCGTGCGGCAATCCTCCGCGCCGAGGGTGACAAGCGCTCGGCGATCCTCCGTGCCGAGGGCGAGAGGCAGTCCGTGATCCTCCAGGCCGAGGGCGAGCGGCAGAGCAAGGTCCTCCGTGCCGAGGGCGAACGGCTCTCCAGGATCCTCCAGGCGCAGGGCGAGGCCCAGGGGCTCCGCATCCTCTCCCTTGGCTCCCGGCCGCTGGACAAGAAGACGATCACCGTCCTCTCCCTCGACGCCCTGAAACAGATGGCAGACGGGCAGGCGACGAAGATCATCTTCCCCTTCGAGGTGTCGAGCCTCATCAAGCAGAGTGCGCGCTTCCTCGGTGCGACCGACGAGATGCCCGAGGTCGAGGGCGTTACAGAGGCAGGGGAGATCGACGCCTCGATCCTCGGCGAGGTCCCGAAGCCCGAGGAGATTGCAAAACTCCTCGAACGCCTCGAAGAGAAACTGGAAAATGAGGCGGAGTCGATCGAGGAACTGAAGACCGGAAAGAAAGAGTCAATATAATCTTCTTTTTTTGTTCAGGAGAACTCCTGTTCTGGATTTCTGTGCCCCGGGGCATCACTCTCTCATGTCATAACCATTAAGAACGCTCACCCCCATTCATCACTTAAAGGCACTCCCGATCGAACAGAAGGATCGCGCTGACGATTGCGGTGATACGTGACATAAGAGCCTGTGATCAAACCTGCGACATTAAGTCCCTCAACATGGATGTGCTGTCATCAGGTGCTGGCAGGACTGTGCAGGAATTGGCTCTGTTGAAACCACGTTCCAGCGTGTAGGTGGCGGGGGGTATCACCTCCCGAAACCCCCACCGCGATTATGTCCCTGGTTGGCTTTCTGGAGTGCTCATGAAAGGCCGGTTGTGATGTATAATACCATAGATGCGCGTTTACATCATATTTCGGATGATTCAGTTCACGCCAGAATCCACAGAGTTGAACAATTCATACCAGCCCCTTGTCACTAGCGAGGGGATACGGGAAGGGCATAACCCCCTCCCGATAGAGAATTTCAACGGAACTCAGAAATTATACGAGCATGCCCCAGGAACGTGCTTGAATGGTGTGTAATTATGAGAAAGGCCAGAGGAAAAACCAGCCCGGATACTACGATTATCCGGAAGAAAAAATCCCTTCCAAAAAAAGAGACCCGGAATAAACCCCGCAAAGTAAACTTCCCCATCATCGGGATAGGCGCCTCAGCGGGTGGGCTCGAAGCATTTGAACTCTTCTTCAAAACGATGCCAGCCGACTGTGGCATGGCATTTGTGCTCATCCCCCACCTTGACCCTGGCCATGCAAGCATGCTCTCCGAGATCCTCCAGCGCAACACCACGATGCCTGTCCACGAGGCGCAGGACCAGACAATAATCCAGCCCAACCACGTCTATATCATCCCACCCAACAAGGACATGGCGATCTTCCATGGCGCACTCAACCTGAGTGTCCCTGAACAGGCACGGGGACAGCGGTTGCCCATCGACTCCTTCTTCCGCTCACTTGCCGAGGACCAGGGGGAACGTTCGATCTGCGTGATCCTCTCGGGAAGCGGTTCGGACGGCACGCTCGGGCTCCGTGCTATCCACGGAGCCGGGGGGGTCTCCTTTGTGCAGGAACCCTCCACTGCAAAATATGACGGTATGCCAACAAGCGCGATCAAGAGCGGGCTTGCCACCTATGTGCTGCCGGTCGATAAGATCGCCATGCAAATGGTCGTCTATATAAAAATCATCGCCGATACCGGCGTTCCCCCGGTTCCCCCTGTTCCCGCGGCAGTAAGTGCCATGAGAAGGATCATGATACTCCTGCGGTCGAAGACAGGCAACGATTTTTCCCAGTACAAGCAGACCACAATAAAACGCCGGGTTGAACGGCGGATGGCAGCCCATAACCTTGAGAATATCGAAGCATATTCCCGGTATCTCCATGAGAACCCTGCCGAGGTTCAGATCCTGTTTAAGGAACTGCTCATCAACGTGACCAGTTTCTTCCGGGACAAGGAAGTGTTTGAAGCCCTTGCAAAAGAGATCCTGCCCCGGTTGTTTGAGAGAAAACCGGAAGACTATATCTTCAGGATCTGGGTGCCGGGATGCGCCAGCGGAGAGGAGGCATACTCGATTGCCATGCTTTTCCGCGAGTACATGGACGAGATCAAAAAGGAGTACAGGATCCAGATCTATGCGACCGATATCGATGAGGACGCGATCGCCACGGCACGGGCAGGCACCTACCCGGCAAACATCGCTATCGATGTCTCACCTGGCCGGCTGCAGCGGTTCTTTGTAAAAGAGGAGACCGGGTTCCGGATTAAAAAAGAGATCAGGGAGATGGTCGTCTTTGCCATCCAGAACGTGATCAAGGACCCGCCTTTTACGAAGATGGACATGATCAGCTGTCGGAACCTGCTGATCTATCTCGAGCCCGAACTCCAGACCCGGGTCATCCCGGCGTTCCATTACGCCCTCAGGCCGGGCGGTGTGCTCATGCTAAGCCCATCCGAGAGCATCGGGAATTTCACTGATCTCTTTACCCCGCTGGACAAGAAATGGAAGATTTACGGCACAAAACCCTCTCTGGCATCCACACGGGCGCTGGTGGCGCAGCGCTTCCCGTGGGCAGGCGATCTGCCCGTAAAGGAGCCGGAGGAGACTCCGGGCAGGAGGGATAAGGTGAACCTTGCCGAACTCACGAAACGTGCGCTCCTCCGGTCCTTTGCTCCCCCATCCGTCATCACTGATGAGAATGGGGACATCGCCTACGTGCACGGCGATACCGGGAATTATCTCAGGCCTGCTGAAGGCAATGCCCGGATGAACGTCATCGATATGGCACGCGAAGGGTTGCAGCTGGAGATCCGGGCGGCAATTGCCAATGCCGTCGCCCTGCATTCGCCGGCGGTCTGCCGGGACGTGCAGGTCCGGACGAACGGGGGCATCCACACTATTGACCTCACGGTACTGCCGCTTGTCGACCCGGAGACAACCGGGGAACTGCTGCTCGTCAGTTTCCGTGACGTCGAACCGCACCCGCCGGAGAAACGCACACGGGAGAAGCGGGTTTCTGCAAAAGGGGTGTCAAAGCGTGTTGAGGAACTCGAACAGGAACTTGCGTACACCAAAGAGAACCTGAAGGCAACCATCGAGGAGATGCAGGCGGCAAACGAGGAGCTCAAGTCCACCAACGAGGAACTGCAATCAACGAACGAAGAACTCCAGTCCACCAACGAGGAACTCGAGACATCAAAAGAGGAACTTCAGTCGGTCAATGAAGAGATCTTGACCGTGAATGCGGAACTGCAGGCAAAGATCGAGCAGCTCACGGGTATCCAGAACGATATGAAGAACCTGCTGGAGAACGTCAATGTCGGGACGATATTTCTGGATGAGCACCTTGCCATCAAACGGTTCACCCGCGATGCCACACGGGTGTTCCGGCTTGCCGCATCGGATACAGGACGCTCGCTCGCCGACATCAGGTCACTGATCCCGGATGTGGACCTGATCCCCGATGCACAGGAGGTTCTTGATTCTCTCATACCTCAGGAGAAACAGGTGTACACGACCAGTAATGAGTGGTTCCTTGTCCGGATCATGCCATATCGCACTCTGGAGAACGTGATCGAGGGTGTGGTGCTGACGTTCTCCGATATCACCGCACTAAAAGCGGTAGAAACTGAAGCCCATCGTGCCCGCAACTATGCGGAGAACATCGTGGACACGATCCGGGAGCCGCTGGTCGTCCTGAATGGTAATTTCGAGGTGGTTTCGGCCAGCCGGTCGTTCTACAGGACCTTCGGCGTGACACCGGAAACAACACTGGGACGCACGCTCTTTGAGCTGGGTAACGGCCAGTGGGACATTCCCCGGCTGCATGAACTACTGGAGTCCGTGCTGCCGAAAGACACATATTTTGATAATTACGAAGTCGAGCACGACTTCCCGGGCATCGGGCTCAAAAAGATGCTCCTGAACGCTCACCGGATTCCCGATGAAGCGGGCATCACGCAGCTCATTCTCCTTGCTATAGAAGATCAAACGCCTCCCGGCACGCCGGGGGAGACAGGCACAACCGGTGGCAAGAGTCGGAAGAGGGCCTAACATGGAACCCGCGGAAAAGGTGAAACAGAAGAAAGGACCTGAGGAACCCGTGGGCGCTTCAGGGGGCGCCCGTTTGATACGGGCAGAAGCTGAAGAGCGGCTCTCACGCGTTCCCTCGGTTTCCTCGGATCTCAAAGGGCAGACCCCGGAAGAAATCATTCACGAACTCCAGGTGCACCAGATCGAACTCGAGATGCAAAACGATGAACTCCGGAGGATCCAGCACGAACTGGAAATTTCCCGGTATAAATATCTCGATCTCTACGACTTCGCTCCGGTCGGTTATCTTACCCTGACAGATAAGGCCCTGATTTCCGAGGCGAACCTTAATGGCGCGGGACTCCTCGGGGTTGAACGCAGAAAACTGGATGGGGCACGATTCAGGAAATTTATCGCCCAGGGGGATGCTGATGCATGGGACCGGTATTTCGTGAATGTGCTCAAGCACGATGAAAAACTCACCACGTCCCTCACGCTCAAACACAGTGACGGATCGACATTCCCCGCCCGGCTGGAAAGCATCCGGCTCAAAGGGACGGACGGGGCTGCAACAACGGTCAGGGTGGCAATCAGCGATATTACGGATATCAAAGATGCCGAGCAGGCACTCCACGATAGCGAAGAGCGTTATCGGCTTCTTTTACAAAACGCACACGACATGGTCTTTTTCTACGAACTCACACCAGACGGGTCCGGGAAATTTTTAGAAGTGAACGATAAGATCTGCACAACACTCGGATATACCCGCGAGGAACTGCTGGCAATGAATGTCAGCGATATCAATGTCCCCGAACAGAACGAGCGAACTCCCGCAATACTCAAGGACCTCTTCACCCATCATCACGTCACCTTTGAGACCGAATACGTTGCAAAGGACGGGCACAGGGGGACGGTTGAAATTAGTGCCACTCTTTTCAATCTGCGGGGGAGACAAACCGTCCTTGAAATTGTCCGGGACATAACCGAGCACAAACGCCTGGAAGGAGCGCTGCGCGAGACCAATAAAAAACTCAACCTCCTCTCCAACATCACCTCGCACGACATCAATAACCAGCTATTGGTGGTCAATGGTTTCCTCGAATTATTGCACATGAAGGTTCCTGATCCCGAACTTGAGGATTATTTTAAAAAGATTACAAGCGCGAGCGCCCGGATCACCGCCATGATCCAGTTCACCAGAACCTACGAGAATATCGGGGTGAACGTTCCCGTCTGGCAGAATATCCGCTCTGTGATAACGTCTGTGACAACGGAAGTTACCCCCGGATCAGTCGTGGTGGCAAACGATCTCCCTGCCGGAACGGAAATCTTTGCCGATCCCCTGATTTTCAGGGTCTTTTACAACCTGATACAGAACGCAGTGCAGTATGGTGAGACGATCACGTCCATCCGTTTCTCTGGAGAGGAACGGAATGGAGATTATCTCATTGTCGGTGAAGATGACGGTATCGGCGTCCCTGCCGGGGAGAAAGAAAAGATCTTCAAGCGGGGCTTTGGAAAAAATACCGGCCTTGGGCTCTTCCTTTCCCGTGAGATCCTATCGATCACCGGCATCACGATCACCGAGACAGGAGAACCGGGGAAGGGTGCCCGGTTCGAGATCATCGTGCCGAAGGGAGCGTACCGGTTCACGGGCAAAACCTGAAAAAATCCGACTGAATAAAAGAACGAGTGTGAGGTCTCCCCGCTCAACACTCATACCCCCCATACCCGTAATAATACTGACCACCTTCTGAGCGGTCACCGGGTTCACACCCGGGCCAGCACCAGACCGGCCAATCACAATGAACAGGTTCAGGAATGTTTTTTTTATAGAGGACGCATCCAAGAAGGGCGACGCCGCGACTGCTTCGCACCCCGGGGGACAAGCGCTCGGCGATCCTCCGTGCCGAGGGCGAGCTGCTCTCCAGGATCCTCCAGGCGCAGGGCGAGGCCCGGGGGCTCCGCATCCTTTCCCTTGGCTCCCGGCCGCTGGACAAGAAGACGATCACCGTCCTCTCCCTCGACGCCCTGAAACAGATGGCAGACGGGCAGGCGACGAAGATCATCTTCCCCTTCGAGGTCCCGAAGCCCGAGGAGATTGCAAAACTCCTCGAACGCCTCGAAGAAAAACTGGAAAATGAGGCGGAGTCGATCGAGGAACTGAAGGTAGGAAAGAAAGAGTCAATCTAATTTTCTTTTTTTCGTGAGAATTTATGTTCTGGAGTGCCTGTGCCGGGGCTCTATCGAAGATCTGTTGGTTTTTTTATAATGCAGGGAAATTCCTGCGATCTATCTATATTTCTCCTCTCGCAGCATCGCCGTCAGCACGATCATTCCGATAATAAAGAATATCCCGACCAGAAACGCGTGGTCGAACGCGATCTCCAGTTCGGCGATCGAGTGGAAGAGGTGGATTGCTCCGGTCACGCCTTCAGGTTCGTCGCCCCTGATCCGGCGGTCGAGTGCCGTCTCGAAGACCACGATGCCGATCGCCGAGGCAAGGTAGCGGGAAAAATACCACAACGCCGATGCGGACCCCTTCTGATCCGCCGGCGTCGAGGTGAGGATGAGCCTGAAGTTCGGCGGCGAAAAGAGCCCCATGGAGATGCCGCGCAGGGCGAGGGCGAGGATGATGAGGATCAGAACGATCGTATGGTCGAAGAGTACGAAAATAAGCACCGCAAAAAAGAGGAATGCCCCCGCGAGCGTGCAGAGCCAGCGCGAACCGATGCGGTCGGAGAGTGTGCCGGAGACCGGGGCGGCGATCATGATGAGGAGAGACGGGACAAGGAGCAAGAGCCCGGTAAAACCTGGAGAATATCCTTTCATAAGTTCAAGATAATTCGGGATCAGGTATGCCGTCCCTGACAGCACGAGCCTGTTGAGCATCGCGGCACCGATGCCGAGAGAGATCCCCGGGCTCTTCAAAAGTCTTAACTGAAGCAGAGGTACCGGTGTCCGCAGTTCCAGGATGACGAAGATTGTAGAAAATATGACCGAGAGGGCGAATGTGAAGAGGATCCTGAGAGATGTCCAGCCCAGTTCCTCCCCGAACGAGAGCGCGTAGATAAACAGCCCCGCGGCGAGGAGGACGAGCAGCGCTCCCGGAAGATCAAATGTCCCCTGCGTTTTTTGCTGCCCTGCATCATGAGGGATGAAGAAATAGGCGATGATGACCGCGCATAGTCCCACCGGGACATTGATGAAGAAGATCCATTGCCACGAGAGAAGACTGATGATGAGACCCCCGAGGCCGAAACCAGCGGCAAGCCCGAGAGCGCTTGAAGCGGAGAGGTAGCCGAGCGCCCGGCCCCGGACGCACTCAGGGAGCGAAACCGAGAGAAGCGCCGGGCCCGTTGCCGTGATCATCGCTCCGCCAATCCCCTGCAGGGCACGGAAGAGGATCAATTCGGGAAGACTTGTCGCAGCCCCGCAAAAGAACGAACTTGCGGTGAAGAGGGCGAATCCTGCGATGAAGATCTTTTTCCTCCCTTTCACGTCGCCGAGGCGTCCGAACGGGATCAAAAAACCGGTTATGGCGAGCAGGTACGCTATCATAACCCAGGACACCTCGCTGGTGCTCGCGTTGAAATAACGGGAGATGGTGGTGAGGGAGATGATGACGATGCTGGAGTCGGTGGCTCCCATAAATGAGCCGAGCACGACGGTGGCAATAATGAGATGTCGTACGGTCGTTTCGTTGAATCTGCTCACGCGTTATCAATACATTTCTCTTGCAATCGTTTTTCTGAGTATTGGATTGATCCGAACATCCCGAGGTAACGAAGGAGTAAAAGAAATAGTATCATCCCAGGAATTATCTGCCTGCACGTTTCTTGTGGCGATTGCAGGTCTGGTAGCACAGACAGACCGGGAAGGGTGACAGGTGGGCAGTCCTATGGTCTGGAGATCGCCGGTTCCTGCCCGGCATCCCTACTCCGGGCGACCGGCGAGGTCCTGAGGCCCGAGGAGGTCGAGCGTCTTCTAGACAAGCAACTCGAAAAAAAGGTGGAGAGCGGCGAGACGATCGAGGAACTGAAGGCCGGGTCTGTCCCCGGGGCCCGGTAATTTTTTTCGGCACGGAAAATATCTTTTTTCTGGTTCTGGAAAATTTTCTGCCTCTTACCGGATCTTTCTGAAGTGATACCACTCTTTGATGTGTTCGTTGAAGTATGTCCCATGGGAGGAGGCCGCCATCAATTCCCGATAGACCGACGCAGGGACGTCCGAAAACTGATAGAGAGAACCGTGTGTGAACTCAATTTCCAGGGTACCGGACAGAGAACTGTATCCGACCGACTGTATAGTGGTGGAAGTGACCGTTTGCCGCAACATGGATCTGCCATGGTGCGTGTCTATTGATATACCGTTCTATTCGGGGTGTCGAGCCTCGTCAAGCAGAGCGCACGCTTCCTCATGGCGACCGACGAGACGATCGAGGGCGAGGGCGCCTCGAAGAAAAACTGGAGGAAGAGGAGTCGATCGAGGAGTTGAAGAGCGGGAAGAAAGAGTCGATATTATCTTCTTTTTTTGGTTCGGGAAAATTTCTGTTTTTGGTGTTGGTCGGGCTTCCTTCGTCATCATGCCCCTCTCCATCCAGGAGCCCGATACACACGTGTCGCAAGACCGACATTCAATGCCATCACGCAGGCATAGATCACGCCGTTGGAGAGAGGGGTGTGCCAGTAGATGGCCGGCACCATCGAGAGGCCGGAAGAGACGAGGAGAAACGGGAAGAAGATCCCGACAGCCGAGACCAGAATGTCGCAGAAGAGAATGCGTTTGAAGCCGGGCATCTCACCGGACCGACCGGAGACGACGAAGGGCGGGACGAGCACCGCCACGGGTACCCCGAATGCCAGTGCCCCGATAAGAAGCGTTGGGGCGTCGGTCTGCATGAGCAGGGCAAAACCGAGCACGGCGAGGAGGATGAGTATCCCGAGGTGGTGAAGGCGATCGCCTGTCTTCGCGAGAATTGTATAGAAACAACCGAGCAGCACGAGCCCTATGAGGCAGGCGGCGACCTCGAAGAGTATCACGAGGAAAAGAAAGCCTTCGACGACATCCATTCAGGATCCTCGTGCAGATGATTGGTGGGCTCCCCCTTGTATCTTTGTATTCGCCCTTCCCTCTCAAGGGGTGGGCTTCGTGCCTGTTTTTCAAAAAAAAGGGATCCTCAGATATGGAGGAGATAGGGCAACGCGATCAGCCCGAGCATCATCGAGAGGAGGACCCAGGAGACGAAGGTGACGATCGCCTGCCCGTACCGGCCCCATCCCCGCGGTTCGAGGACGCGGTCGACCCCCTCCTTGAGGATGTAGCCGCCGTCGAGGGGTACCATCGGGATGGCATTGAAGATCCCGACATTGATGTTGATCCATGCCGACCAGAAGAGGAAGTGGACGACTCCCCAGAAGAAGGGGAAGGGCTCCTCATAGTAGGTGGCAGCCGGGGTCTCGAAGGCGAGCACCTTCAACTGCTGGCCGCCCACAGACATGTCGAAGGGGATGGTGACGAAGCGCAGCCAGCCGATCGGGGAGAACATCTGCCCGACCACGCCCTGCACGCTTGCGGCGTCGTAGTAGTAGATCCCCATGTAGCCCGAACTTCTCGGCCCCACCTGTGCGGTGATCGTCTCGGGCCATGCTGTCAGGTTGAGGGTACGGTCTGTCAGGACGCCGTCCTTCTCGACGGTGAGGGAGAGGCGGTCGCCGGGATTCGTAGTGTCGAGGACTGCCGTCACCTCGTCCCGCGTCGCGACCGGGACGCCGTTGACCTCTGTTATGACGCTCGGCGTCGGCACGCCCGCGTCATATGCCGGACCCCCTTCGTAGACCCCGTAGACTGCCGGGGAACTGAGGGGCGTCGCCATCCCCACGACCAGGATGAAGAGCACGAAACATATGCCGCCGATGACGATGTTGTTCGTGATCCCTGCGCCAAGCATCCTCGCCTTCGGCCAGCCGCGGACCCTCTCCGCGTCCTCTTCGTCGGGCTCGACAAAGGCACCGATCGGGATGACCGCATAGAGCAGGCCGGCGCTCTTCACCCTGATGCCCTCGATCCTGCAGAGGATTCCGTGGCCTGCCTCGTGGATCACGAGGGTGAGGAAGAACGCGAACCAGACGGCGAGGGTCGAGGGGACGTACTCGTTGATGCCGGGGAGGAGGAGGATATTCTGGGGCTTGTAGATCCCTGTCGGCTCGGGCTGGGTGACGAGGGTGACGTTGAAAGCGAAGACGAGCATCAGGGTCATCAGCACGGCCGAGATGATCACCATGACGACCCCGACAGTCCCGTAGGCGCGGAGCACCCGTGAGTACGGCCTGAACCAGTCGAAGATCCCGACGTTTTCCGTCTTGATCATCATGATCGGGCCGTAGAACCCGATATGATCGGCAAACTTCCCGGTCGCCTTCACGTATGCGGCCGCCAGGATGTAGATGCCGAGAAGAAGTATGAGGATCGTTACCCAGTCCATCTGAGAATAGTGGTGGTTGCCGCACCCAGATAAGGGTTCTCGCCCGGGGAGGCGGCACCGTCGCTCTCCGCGGTTTTATTCGGATCTTGTGCGGTAATCCCGGTCATCAGAGTATAATAAAGGTATAATATAAAAATCGACGGAATGGCAGATACTGTCCAGCCCAAAATGTATTATATCAACGCTTTTTTCGGCAGGATCAGAAATCGCCGAGCGTCGCCTGGCGCCGTCTGTCCATCAACCGCGTCACCGTCTCCCAGCTCTGCCTGGCACAGGCGGGCGGCATGCCGTGGCCGGCGATGTAGTCCTTCAGGTACGTGATGGTGGTCTGGTCGGAGGGATAACCGCTCCCGATATCCCCCGCTTCGGCGTGCAGCGCCTCGATCGCGCGGTCACGCGTCACCTTGGCGACGATGGAGGCGGCCGAGACGACAGGGAAGAGGGCGTCGCCGTGGTTGCGGGAGACGACCGTGCAGGCCCCGCCGAGGAGAGCGGCGACCGTCGAGCCGTACCTCTCCTCGTTCACGTCGCAGGCGTCGACATAGGCTGTCAGCGGGGTCGGTATGAGGGTCCGGACCGCGTCGGCGTGCCCCCTGGCGACAAGAGTGTTCATCGTCATCTCCTGCCGCAGGCGGTCGATCTCGGCCGCCGGTATCTTGACCACTCCCCAGGGGAAGGAGCCCGTGATCTCGGCATAGAGCCTCTCCCGCTTCCGCGGGGTGAGGACCTTTGAGTCCCGCACGCCGGCCGGCAGGTCTGTCTCTCTCTCGCATCCCACCGCCCCTATCACCATCGGGCCGAGGACTGCGCCTTTCCCGGCCTCGTCGACGCCGCATATCATGGGAAGAGGGTACGATGCACAAGATATTTCAAGGCAGGGGCGGCAAACTGGTGTAGATGTACCTCATCATCGTGGGCCTCGGGGGAATTGGGCGAAACCTGACGGCGATATCCGCAGAACACGGCGATTCTGTCGTCGTCATCGACCAGGACGAGTCGAAGTGCAACGATATCCTCGACCACTATGATGTGCTTGCGATCACCGGCGACTCCACAGACAGTTCTGTCTTGGACGACGCCGGGATCGACCGGGCGCAGAGCCTTGTCGCCACCACGAGCGACGATGCCGTCAACCTGATGACCTGCTGGCTGGCAAAACGCTACAATGTCCCCAACGTCGTCTCCATCGTGAACCAGAAGGCGCACTCTGCCCTCTTCAAGGAGGTCGGCGTGAAGATCAGCGAGAACCCGGACGAACTCGTGGCGAACCGCCTGTATTACTGGGCCGAGAACCCGAACATGCAGCAGCTTGCCTCCATCCCGGGAGGGACCATCTTCGAGATCGTCGCCGAGGACGGTGCGCCGATCATCGATCACGAGATCAAGGAACTCGAAGTGAAGAACTTCGTCTTCATCGCCATCCGCCGTGCAGGCGGCGAACTGATCATCCCGAGCGGGCAGGTGAAGATCCGGCCGGGCGACAATATCACCGTCTTTACCAAGAAGGAAGCCGAGTCAGAGTGCCTCGCCATCCTCAACAGGCAGCTGAAAAAGGCCGGGGAATAAAAAAAAGTATGCGGCAGGCCTGTCAGGACCGGGCCTCATTTTAACTTTTATTCAGACGAGGGCGTGCGTCAGCCCCTTGAGCTCGAGGAGCATCTTCGGGTTTCTCTTGATGATCTCGGTGAGGAGGGCCATTACCGTGATCTCGCTGAAGTTGATGCCTTCGATGGATTGGGCAAGGGTGTTCATCTTCTCGTCGGAGAGGGTGATGAAGTACTCCTTCACCTTATAGTTCCGCTCAAGGTTTTTCCCCATCTTTGAACTGCGCCATTCCTCTTCATAGGGCATCAGGGCCGCCTTCGAGGTGTCGCCCTGTGCGATTGCCCGGGCAGCCACCTCAGCGGCAAGCCTGCCGGTGTACATCGCGTTGCCGATACCGCCGCCGGTGATGGGGTCGACGACACGTGCGGCGTCGCCCACGATCATCAGGCCGTCTGCAACCGTGCAGGGGAGGGGCCTGGAGACGGGGTCACCGCCGACGACGCACTCGATGATCTTGCCGTTCGGGAAGTTCTCACGCATGAACCTGTCAAGATAGTCCCGTGCCCGCATGTCGGGCTTGTTCTTCGACGCCGGGATGCCGACACCGACATTGGCGCTCCTCTCGCCCTTGGCAAAGACCCACAGGTAGCCCTGCGGGGCGACGTCGTTGCCGAGGTAGAAGTCGTTCGAGTTCGGGTCGATATCGATATCGGTGACGAGGTACTGGACGCAACTCATCATCTCGGTCAGCGGGATGGTGGTGTCGATGCCGCACCAGCGTGCGAATTTCGACTCCACGCCGTCGGCGGCGATGGTGACCTTCGCTCTCACGTCCTGCCTCTTTCCGCAGCACTCGACGACGGCACCGCGGACGTGGCGCCCTTCCATGATCGGGGCAACGGCGCGGGTCTTCACAAAGACGTCAGACCCTGCCTTGGACGCCTGCCAGACGAGTTCGCGGTCGAAGAACTTCCTGTCGAGGACATAGCCGACCTCTGCGCCGGCCTTGTTCTCGTCGAGGGCGATGGTCGTGCCGTCGGGGGCGACGATCCGCGCCCTCTTGATATCGGCGGAGACCCAGCGGGGGTCGGGCTCGATGAAACTCTTCAGGAGTTCTTTGCCGATCCCTTCGGCACACCGGACCGGTGCTCCGATCGCCGGCCGCTTCTCGATCAGGCAGACCGAGAGGCCCAATCTGGCAGCGGTCCATGCTGCAATGGCCCCTCCGGGTCCGCCGCCGACGACAAGAATGTCGTACTCACTCTTCATCGGTCACCTCCAGAGCACCGAGCGGGCAGGCCTTCGTGCAGATGCCGCAACAGCGGCAGGTGTCGCTCTCGACTGTCAGGTACGCATCGACGAGTTCGAGAGCCCCTTCAGGGCAGACCGAAACACATGCGCCGCAGTAGCCACATATTTCCCGGTGAATTTGAAGCATTGTACTCACTATTATACCGCCTTTCCATTAATCTTATCTTCCCTTTTCTGCCGTCGGTCTTTCCGGAAATATGGGTGATTGCAGGGATTATCTCGGGGATATGGATATTCGGCCGGTTTTTTCCCTGTGGTGCCGGCATCCGTATCCCTCCGATGGGTTGGTCTGGCGACGACCCGCGGGGGCCTGATATCATGGGAAATGCCGCCGCGAAACCGGTGTTCTTTGTCCTTCTCTCAGACCTGCCTGACTGCGATCTCCCTGCCGCTCGTCCGGGCGTACTTGTCTATCCTCTCGACAGTATGGACGACCATACCGCCTGAGGTCAGGATCAGGGAGTCTTCGCCGTTCACGGCGCGTAACAGGCACTTGTCGATGACGCCGTAGGTGAAGTCGAGGTCTATCCCCTCCTCCTGCGCCACCTTCTTTGCCTTCGTCCCCATGGCGCCGACCCACACCGGTGCGCTCCCCGCGAGGAGGTGGGCGAGTGCGGCGGTGCCGTCAGGGCTGGCGACGTCCCTGAGATAGATGGTGCCGTGGCCGTCGCGGCTCACGCCGCCGCGGAGACGGCACTCGATAAGGTCGGTGAACGCTAGTGCGCTCTTCGGCGGTGCGGTGTCGGCCAGCACGCGCCGGTCCCTCAGCTCCTGAAAGAGGTCCAGCACGGTCGGGGGTTTGAGGCGCGCCCGGGCGAGGTGGGTGCTGTCGGCAAAGATCTCTTCTGGTGCGCCCATCCTGAGCACCGACCCGGCCTCCATGAGCACGACCTCGTCGGCCCAGCGATAGGCGAGTTCGACGTCGTGCGTCGAGAGGAGGATCGTTCGGCCCCCGTGGTTCATCTCATCGAGAAGGTCCATCACCTCCTCGGAGGTCGCGGGGTCGAGGGAACTTGTCGGTTCGTCGAAGACGAGCACCTCGGGGTCCATCGCGAGCACCCCCGCGATGGCGACCCTCTTCTTCTCCCCGCCGGAGAGGTGGTGGGGCGGGCGTTTCTCGTAGCCGGAGAGGCCGACATAGTGGAGGGCGTCGGCGACAACTTTTTTCACGACATCTGCCGGCATGCCGAGGTTCGCCGGCCCGAAGGCGACGTCCTGCCAGACTGTCGGGGCGAAGATCTGGGCGTCGGAGTTCTGGAAGACAAGCCCGACCAACCTCCTCACCTCGTGGAGGGAGCGGGCGTCGTACGCCACAGGTCTGCCGCCGACGAGGACTCTTCCTTTCGTCGGCCGCAGCATCCCGTTGCACATCAAGAGGAGGGTCGTCTTGCCTGCGCCGTTCGGGCCGACGAGGGCGACCTTGCTCCCTCTGCTGACGGTGATGTCGATCCCTTTCAGGGACTCGGGGCGGTCTGGATAGGCGAAGTGCACGTCCTGGAATTCGATTGCTGCTGTCATGGTCGTTCTCAGAAGATCTGTGTCCCGCCGGTCAGGAGGGCGAGCGCACCGCACAGGATGAGGTAGGCGGCGACGGCCGCGGCACCCCTGCGGGAGAGCGTCGTCTCTCCGCCGCAGGCCGGGAATATGCCGTCATAGCACCGGGCGTCCATGGCCAGGATGAGTTCCTCGCCCTTCTCCCATGCCCGCACGAAGAGCGTCCCCGCGAGCATCGAGAAGGACCGCACCGAGTTCCCGAAGCCGGCATAGCCCTGCCTGATCTCCTGCGCATTCCGGGTGGCTACCGCCTCGCCGATGAGGACGAAGATGAAGTGGTAGATGAGCATGGCAAGGTCGACGAACTCGGGCGGCAGCCTGAGGGAGCGCATCACCGTGAAGATCTCGACCATTGGGGTGGTGAGGGCGATGAAGAAGAGGGCGCACATCCCGGCGAAGGTCCGGGCGAGGACGAGAGCGGCCTGGTTGGCGCTCCCTGTCGTGACGGCGAGGTTGATCCCGCCGACAGGCATGCTCCAGACGGTCTCCCCGCCGCCTGAGAGGAAGAGGATCACGCCCGCCGAGAGGACGGCGAAGGAGAGGGGGATGGTGAGGAGTGCGGCGTAGAACCGCGCCGGGATGCGGGCGATCCCGACGGTGATCGCCGCCATGGATGCGGCGATGAAGGCCGGGGCGAGGGGGCCTGCGGAGATGAGGGCGGCGGCGATCGCCCCGCCGCCGAGGAGGAGTTTTGCCCGCGTGTCGGTCTCCCGCAACGCGTTCTGCTGGGCATAATCGTCCAGTATATTCTCCATCATCCTCTTCAGCCCTCAACTGCACCCGGAAAAACCGGGTGTTTCAGGTAGTGATCTGTCGTCCGCGGTAATAATACCCGAAGAAAAACCCGATGACGAGAGCCCCGATCGCCGCCTGAAGGGAGAAGAAGAGGGACTCGATCTCGCCGCTCGGCGGTTCGTAGACAGGTGTCGTCCAGGGTTCGTACTCCGAGCCCGTCATCTCCTTGATGACGTCTTCAGCCTGGTCGTCGGCCCCGGCCCATTCGTGGTCGCCGGTGGAGAGGACGACGAGGATGGACGCGGCAAAGACGAGGACGATCGCAAGGACGGCGATCTCCATGGCGTACTTCATGCCCCTGCCCCCCTGAGGCGGCTGACTGTCGCGTCGGTGAGCACGCCGAGCCTCACCAGGATCTCGGCGCGGACGTCGATGATGTACTTGAAGGTCAGGGCGATGACTGCGCCCTCGATGATGGAGAGGGGCAACTGCGTGACCGTGAAGACGGCGGCAAAGGCGGCGAAAGAGGTGGCGAAACCGCCGACTTCGGCCGGGAAGGCGAGGGCAAGCTGGACCGAGGTCACCACGTAGGTGAAGAGGTCGGCGATGGCGGCGGCGAAAAAGACGGTCAGGTAAGTGTTGAGCCCTGTCTTCTGGCCTCCCTTATAGATCGCCCAGGCAAGGACGGGCCCTGCGATCCCCATGGAGAAGACGTTCGCGCCGAGGGTGGAGAGGCCGCCGTGGGCGAGGAAGATCGCCTGGTACAGGAGGACGATCAGTCCGAGGATGGAGGTGATACAGGGGCCGAAGAGGATCGCCCCGAGGCCCGTGCCTGTGGGGTGGGAGCAGCTCCCGCTCACCGAGGGGAGTTTGAGGGAGGAGAGGACGAAGACGAACGCCCCCGCAACGGCAAGGAGGGGGAGGGTCTCTCTCTTCTCTCGCATCAGTATTCGCAACTGGTACATCCCGTAGATGATGAACGGTGCCGAGACCAGGAACCAGAAGAGGCACCAGGCCGGTGGGAGGAATCCTTCCATGATGTGCATGTCATATCACCATATCAAATTTATTTGTATTAATGTAATAATAATTTGGTTTGTGCCGACCGTATTTATCTCTGTCTTTTTCAGGGTGCGGCCAGTGCCTCCCTGTCGAGGAGGAGCCTGAGGGATCTGGAGTCTTTCCGGCGAAAAAAAAGAGTGAGGAACATCTCTCCACGACCGCCCGGGATAAAACTCAGACCGCGGCGAGAGAGAGTGACGGCGCATCAGGGGAGGGTGAAGGTGCCGTACTTCCCGCCGCCGCCCGGGACCAGGTGCACCTTCCCCTCCCTGAAGGCCTCGACCGCCGCGCCGACCGCCGGGTCGGCCTCCCTGATCTCGGCGACCGGCACCTCGGCGAGGACGGCGATCTCTGTCCCGAATATTTCTATCAGGCGGTAATATCTCGCTTCCACCTTCTTTGTCGTGGCCGAGGAGACGCCGAGCACGACCCTGATGATCTCGCCGAGGGGGATGACATGGTAATACGGCGGCCTCTCCGAGGGGTCGCCGCCGCCCAGTTCCCGCGCCCGGTCAAAGACTCCTTTCTTGATCTTGCCGCCGTCTTCAGGACAGGTCCAGCCGAGATGCACGGCCTCCTCCAGGGAGTACGGGGTATAGCACCGGGTGCAGGCGGTCCTGTTGTACTTTCCCTCCTCCGGGAAAAATCCGGTATTGAGAGTGATCTTCCCGCGGCGCACCGCGTCGAAGGCGGCCTCCGGCGTCACGCGGTCGAGGTCGAGACCGTTGAACTCACGCCCGAGTTTTGCGGGGTGGGTGGAGTGGGCGTCTGAGTTCGAGAGGAAGGGGACGCCGTCGAGTTCCCGTATCCCGGCGCCGTATGAGGTGTCGGCCGAGAGGCCGAGTTCCAGGAAGTCGATCTTCTCCCCGCCATAGCACGACGTCACCGAGTCGTGCGCCGCATACAGCGATGTCCAGGGGGTGAAGGCATGGGCCGGCCCGACGAGGCCGCCGAGATCGTGGACGGCCGCGGCGATCGCCTCACCGGTGAGGTGGACGTGCGGCCGTCCCCCTGTGGCGATGTCCTTGCTGTGGGGGGCGAAGACCGTGGCCAGGTCCTCGAAGGCGGAGAAGTCCTCCATGAGGATGAGGTGGTGGACCCTCCCCTTCCCCTCCACCTCGGCCGTCGGCAGGACGGCGATGCCGGTGCCGTTCTCGTGCTCTTCCCATGCCTTCCGCCATGCTGGGTGGAGGGCGTCCCCGCTCCCGAGGATGCCAATCCCTTTCGTGGCCGCGCCGGCAAGGAGACTCTCCGGCGTCATCGAGGGTGAGGTCGCCATGGAATACGGTGAATGAATGTGAAAATCGGCGTAGACTGACATGGTTCTGACAGATTATTCTGCCGTCTATCGGGATTAGTTTATGCCGGAGGGTCGGGGTGGTCAATTAACCGAAGGTTTCGCTGTCCGGGAGCAACGAGCGATAGCGAGTTCGAGAAAATCTTTCATTTTTTGCGTCTGTCCCCCGTAGACTGTATGGGGAAAGGCAGTGGATCTGCGTCCTCCTCAGGGGGGCAAAGCCCCCCGGTCCCCCCACCATTAGGATAGGGGGTGGATGGCAGTCTTCTTCGATATGCAGGGTTTATCCTTCCCCGTCCTATCCTGTTTTCGGGGGACGACCGGAGGAAGTCGAGAAAATCTTTGATATTCGAGGTCCGGGGGCGTAAGTCCCCCGCTCAGAGTGTGAGGAAGGCAGTAGATCAGCGGCTCGTCCCGTGGGAATACACTCCGGGGCAGCGAAGACCTATCGGTCTTCTTGAGCTCACTTCGTTTGCACAGCGAATATCTGTGGTTCTTGATTTCAGATCGAAGAAACGTGAAACCCAACGACTCGCTCGAAAAAAAAGAAAAAAATTATCCGATATAGGTCAGGTTCTCTTCTTCTCGCCCCTTTTCCATCTCTTCGTACTTCGCCAGGATCTTCTCCACCTCGGCGGCATGCTCGGCAAGCCGGGTGGCGTCGACCGTGATCCCGAGGAGACGGCAGAGGACGGCAAGGACGGCGGTGGCGCTCTTCGGGTCGACGACATACCCTGGCGTCTCGCCCATCAGGCAGATCCCCTCGATCTCCCGCATGGCGGCAAGGCCGAGGAGCAGACCCGAGGCACCGACGATCCCGCCGGGCTCCTCGCCGGTCATGACGCCCCCGGCGACGACGATCCCTGCGGCAAGACTCTCGTCGTTGGCCGCCCCGAGGACTCTCGACTCCTCGGTGAGGTGGCCGACACCGTAACCGCCGAGGGTGTAGATCCTCTTCACCCCGAGTTCCTCGGCGATGTCAAGGTAGGCCTCGCAGAGGAGGTAGTGCCCCTCGTTCGAGGTGCTCTGGAAGTCACCGATCAGGAAAGCGATCGAACGACCCTCGTCGTTCTTCCAGAGGTACACCTCGTTGTTCGGGAGGCGGACCCGACCGCCGGGTTCGATGAGCACCTGCGGCGGGAGGAAGATGGAGGTGATGTCGACGATCTTCTCTGCCCCGAGTTCCTGGATCATGTGCTCGACGACGAGTTTGCCGACCTGGCCGATGCCCGGCAGTCCTTCGATGAGGACGTCTGCCTTGACCTCGTCTTCTGTTAAAAAGTCGATATTTATGTCATCCATCGTTTTGCCTCCCTCCGGTAATCACCGTACCGATCCTGTGGTGAATACCGTGCGGGATGGGCCGACCGTGTCGGCGCCCCGCAGATCGGGCAGGTTAAAAATAGGGTATAGCGGCGGTCATGCTCGCAATACCTGATCCGCCCGCTCATGCACTCTTTGCCTTTTGTTTTCTGACGAACTTGCCGGTGTCGCCCGCCCGCTCCATGACGCCGATCGCGGACCTGGAAGCCTTCTCGATGGCTTTCTCGGCCCGCTTATAGTCCGGGGCGGTGACCTTGACCCGGTAATTCGGCGCACCGAAATAGGTGAGTTCGATATCGACATCATCGATCTTCGGCTGTGCGCTCCTGAGAGCCCGCCTGATGATGTTCACGCCGTCAGGTTTCGTCGATGAGAGGACAAGGGTGCCGGTGATCGTCACCTTCGGGATCTTCACGTTCTCGTTGGCGACGGCCATCAGAGCGTCGTTGACCTGCTTCGAGAAACCGAACTTTGTGAGGGTTGCTTCGCCGTTTATGACGATATCCTCGAAAGCAGGGTAGAGCAGGCCGTAGGAGGAGTAGAAGGCCTCTGTGATCGTATGGAGGTCGGCGCCGGTGTCATTGGCGGCGAAACCGATCCACTTCTCGGCCTTCTGCTCGTTCTTCCACTCCTGGATCTTCTCCCGCCTCTGGTGGTCGTTGACGTCCTTGAGGGAGAGATCGATGTGCCCGCGGTCGGTGTCGACATTGAGCACCTTGCAGACGATCTTCTGCCCTTCACGGACAAAGTCGCGGATATGCTTGATCCAGCCGGTGGCGACCTCGGAGATGTGGATGAGCCCTTTCTTGTTCTCGTATTCGTCCAGACGCACAAATGCCACGAAGTCCTTAACGTCCTCTACCGTACAAACGACGAGTTCGCTTTCTTCCGGCCATTCATTCAGTTCATGCATCGGACGGTCTCACTGGAGTTCGGCCTTGATCTCTGCGTTGATCTTTGCCTTCCCGCCGGTCGGCTCGGCGAGCACATGCCCGCAGACTGCACAGTCCACGACCGTGCTGGCCTTTTCGAAGATCACCTGTTCGTTCTCGCAGTCCGGGCACTTGACCCTGAGGAATTTGCTTCTGTTTTCACGGTGCTGACGTACCATATCTCTCACTCCACAATCTCGAATTTGCCTGCTCTCCAGCCTGCACGGAGGTGTGCCTTCCCGCACTTCGTGCAGCGGTACCTGACATTGACCTTCTTGGTCGGCTTGTCGCCGCCGGGCACCTTGGAGTACTTGCCCATGTTACCTACTTTACCTCTGCGCGCCTTCTGCCGGTCGATCCAGTGCAGGCCGCTGGTGCGTCCCTTTTTCACCTTTTCAACTTCATGCGTCTCGTGCGATCTGCAGAACGGACAGTAGGCCTTGAATTTTGCTGGCATCTTCATGATATAAGCCCCTCGTGATCTCTTTCGGCCCGTTTACGGGCCATTTCGGCAGTGCCGGAATACGCTTTTCCCCGCGGGAAATCCCGATCCGGCAAAGATCCGGAAGATTTTTCCCGCGGCCATATTCCGAAACTATTCTCTCGAATACCTGTATTATTTGATAAGCCTTATATTTAAGGCTATGTTGCGTTCGCAGAGGACCTCCGCGTTCCCCTTCGGAAGGGTGACGATGTCCTCCTCCTCGAGGGCGTACGTCCGGCCGTCGAGCCCCATGAAGCCCGGCACATCCTGCGTCATGAGTACGACGGCGGTTCTGTCTGCGGCTTTCTCTTCGTCTGCCGCCTGCGCCGCCGGGGCTTCGTCCTCAAAGAAGGCCTCTTCCCCGAAATCGAAGGGTGTGCCGCCCTCTGCCGGGTGCTCTTCCTTGAGGGTTTCTTTCACGGCGGCCGCCTCTCCTCCGGGCTCTCCCATGAGGGTGTCGCGGCAAACGCCGATCTCCCGGCAGACCGCGTCGAACATGGCCCGCTCGGGGGGGAGCATCAACTTCACCTCATCCTTGTCGTAGTACCGCTCCTCGATCTGGGCTTCGGCAAGTTTGAGGATCTTCTTGAGGCGGAGTTTGATGATCGTGTTGAGCGTTTCCCTGGTGCTGTGGTACTGGTCGAGGAGTTCTGCCGCCTCCTCGGAGAGCGGGTTGGAAAACTCCCTGATGCGTGCCTGGATCTCTTCAAGGCTCTTCTTTCCGTTCCTGAAGAGGTCGCCGGGGATCTCGGAGAGTTTTCCGCTCTCCTTCTCGTTCCAGACGATCAAACGGATGTCATTGAGGAAGTCGCTCATGCCCTGCCTCCGATCTCGGCGATCCCGCGGCAGCAGAGGAAGACCGCGAGGGCTTCGGGGACGACGTTCGTACCTTTTCTCAGTTTCCAGGTGTTCCCGAGAATCGGCATAGCGAGCGGGAAGGCAAGGTCGATCTTCACCTCACGCTCCCCGAAGACGACGGCGTCGACAAGGGGGTCGAACCCGGCGAGGTCGCCGGGCGGGATCTCGACGACCCGGAGGCCGCTCCCGCCGTGGAGGGAGGTCGGCATCCTGATCAGCCGTTTGATGTCGGTCGTCACCGGTTCATCGACGAGGGCCGCCTGAATTTTGAGGAGGGGGAGCAGTTCGCCCCCTTCCGCGGAGAGAAGCGTCTGCATCACCGGTGAGGTGAGGAGGGCGTCTGTGGGGCGCTCCTCCTCGCCGCCGAAGTTCTGCAGGGCCACGAGGAACCGGCCGGCATAGGTCTCGCCGACCCCTTTCATTCCCTTGAGGTGTTTCAGGGCGGCCTTCTCACCGCCGGCGAGAAGCCGGTCGGCATAGGCCTTCATGGCGACAGAAAAACGCTGCTGCCACCCGGAAGAACCGTTCCCAGCGGCGAAGAGCATCTGTGGCTCGATCCCGGTCCCGCAGAGGTAGTCCACGACCTCGCGCCGTTCGCGGCTCTCCCAGCCCCTCACTCTCGGGTCGCGTACATGGACGTGATAGCCCCGTCCGCCCGAGAAGACAAGGGAGAGGGTGCGCGCCGAAAAGCCGAGTTCACCGGTGAGCATGTCGAGGAGTTTCTCCGTCTCCTCCTTTACCCGGGCGAGCATGGCATCATAGGGCACGCCGCGGATGAGGTGGTCGGCGTCGATGTCGAAGATCAGGTCGGCCCCTGTCCAGCCCTTCTCCCCCATCGTCCCCGCGGCCGGGTTCGTGTAGTACGCCGTCGAATAATAGGCATGGGCCGGGACCATCGACCTGATATACTCCAGGCATTCGTCCTGCGACCCGAAACCAAGATGCCGCCGCATCCTCACCTCGGGCTTTGCGTCGAAGAAAATGAACCCCCATTCCCGGTGTTCGAGCGCCGGCGGGACACTGAGGTGGCCCTGCTGGTAATACGACATGAAGCGTTGCCGGACGAATTCGAGGGTTGCGGGTTTCATCAAAGCCTCTTTACCATATATGGACCTTCACGTTCATAGTCCTGACTCCGGTAGTACGGGCGGACCCCGATACCGCTGTTGATGGCAAGACTCCCGTATCCTTCCTCCTCTGCCATCGCCTCGGCCCTGGCAAGAAGTTCTTTGCCGAAACTCCGGTGCTGGAACTCTCCCTCCTCGCCGTCCTCCCCGATCGGGACCATCGTCCCGTACACATGGAGTTCGCGCAGGAGGGCAGCCCCCTCCAGTTCCGGCCTGAAGACCTCGCCCGGGTACCTGAGGCGCGCAAATCCGATCAGGGCGTCCCCTGATTCGGCCTGGACGAAGTGCTCCTCGCCGCCGCAGCACCGGTATGCGAGGTCGCGGAAGGACGGTTCAGCACCGGCAGGGTGCCGGCCGGCCTCCCGGCACCTGATGCACCGGCATGTCCCCCCCTCTGCCCTGAGCCGTTCCTGCGCGAGTTGCCTGAAGTTCGAGTGGTGCGACCCGGCCACGATCAGTCGTGCCGGGATGTCGCGCTGGACACGCTGGAGGCGGACGTACTCAGGGAGGATGGCCTTGGCATGGGCGATGAGCCCGACCAGCTCGTCCTCCGGGTACGGCGCATACTCGCCGCGTTGCCAGAGCGCCTCGATCTCCGACCCCGGCGTGACGAGCGTCGGGTAGATCTTCAGGAAGTCCGGCCTGAACCTTTCGTCGTCGAAGAGGGTCCGGAACATCTCCCTGTCCAGTTCGAGGTCGCTTCCTGGCAGGTTCGGCATGATATGGAAACCGACCTTGATCCCGGCATCGCGGAGCATCGTGTTCGCCTCCACGGCGTCCTCGACAGTGCAGCCGCGCCTGTTGAAGGCGAGGATACGGTCCTCTGTGTGCTGGACCCCGAGTTCCACCTTGGTCACCCCGAGGTCGAGCATCCCGTTGATGTGCTCCCTCCGGCACCAGTCGGGCCGCGTCTCGAAGGTGGCGGCGATGCACCGCACCCCCGCGCGCTCGTTCCCGGCGAAGACCTCGTCCCGCGGGGGGAGGGGCCGGTGCGCCCCGGTGCCGTACTCGTTCATTGCATGGATACAGGATGCGACAAACTCTTCCTGGTACTCCCGTGGCCGTGCCGTGATCGTCCCGCCCATCACTATCAGTTCGGCCTTGTCCACATAGTGGCCGAGGGCCTCAAGCTGGGAGAGACGCGCCTGCACCTGTTCGTAGGGGTCGTACCCGTTCTGGGCGCCCCGCAGGGCCGCAGGTTCCTGCCCCGTATAACTCTGGGGCGATTGGAAGGGGTGGTCCGGCCCGCCCGGGCAGGGGAGACATTTCCCATGTGGGCAGGGTGCGGGCGAGGTCATCACGGCCACCGGGGCGACGCCCGAGATCGTCCGCGTCGGCTTGACCCGGAGGAGGCGACGGAGCCGCTTTGCCTCTTGTGGGGTGGCGGCGGCAAGAATGGCAGAGTTTTTCGGGACCACCGCACAACTGTGCTCCCGGCAGACCTCGATCTTGATCCGCTGGAGGTCTGCGGGGCCGCAGGGGGAAGAAGAGATCCGGGAGATTATCTCCCGGTAGATTTCGACATCATCCATACCGGTTAATGTTCTTGCATTACGACCTCATTAGTGGTCGCTTCGTGCATGTTCTCCAGCTGGTGGAGGTGTGGGGTTGTCCGCAGCTGGTGAACGAGGTCTTCACCAAGGGCGAGGATCGCTTTTTTATGAGTGATCTTGTTCTTGTGGATATGGGCAGGGGATACATGAAGCACATCATAGTCGGGGGTGTAGACCTCCTCTCCTGTGGTGGTCTCGTAATACTTCTTGATGTGCATCAGCAACATGTGTAAATGGAGCAACTCTTCCTTCTGCACGCAATCACCTAACTTCAAAAAATACATTTTTTCGGAGGTTGATATAACTTATTGGTGATGTTTATATTCCCCTACCAGAATGCAGCAGGCACGCTCCTTGGGCTGGCAGTGGGGGACGCGTTGGGTGCGCCCCTCGAAGGCCTCCCGCCGCCGGAAAAAACCGTGACAAATATGGTCGGCGGAGGGATCCACGGCATGACACGGGGCGAATATACCGACGACACCCTGCAGGCCGTGGGGCTGGCCCAGTCCCTCGTCTTTTGCAGGGGTTTTTTGTCTGAAGACTTTGTAGGGCGCCTCATTACGGGTTTTGATCGCGCACCGGAGTACTACGGCCCCACCTCGCGGATGGTCTTCTCCCTCATCAAGGAGGGTTTCAGCCCTGAAGACGCTGCCCGGATCGCTCATATCCATAACAGGGGGAGCAGGACAAACGGGAGCGTGATGCGTGGACCACCGCTCGGAATCTATTATGCGCCGGTCCGTGTGCGAGAGGTGAGCCTTGCCTGCTCGGCCCTCACCCATCATGACCCGGTCGCCGGTGAATGCTCGGCCTTCGTGAACCTGATGATCTCGGAGATGTGCCGGGGGACGCCGAAGGTCAGCGCCTTCTGTCATGCCCTCGACCGCTGCGAGAACCCGGAGGTGCTGGAGAGGGTCGGGAACTTCCATGCCTGGCCCCTCGAACCCTCTCTCGACGCCGTCCAGACCACGCACTGCGCCGTCGCCGTCTTCATGAGTGCGGACGGTTTTGAAAAAACGGTGTTGCGGGCCGTCAACCTGGGGGGCGATGCGGACACGGTCGGGGCGATCGCCGGGGCCCTTGCCGGCGCCTGTTACGGTTTTTCCACCATACCCCACCGCTGGCTCGTGGGCTTCAGGCACACCGGCCAGCTCCTTGCCCTGGCACAGCGGCTCTGGGCCGCCGCGGAGCACGCCTGATCAGACGGGCCTGAGTTCGACGAGTTTCAGGTTCTTTCCCTTCTCGCAGACGTCAGGGGCATTGCCGAGCACCTTTGCGACAAGGTACTTCTCCCCTTCGATGATGCCGTCGGGGTGGCAGAGAGGGTAACTCCGGCAGTCGGTCTTTGTGCAGACCGGTTCATACCTGACAGTCGAGTTGAGGATCGCCCGGTCTGCCGGGATGAGGGTGACGATCGGCGCCTCGATCACCTCGACGGCGCAGATGCCGTCGCGGTGGATAGGGCAGTCCTGATCGGTGTTCTTCCGTATCTCGACGATCTGGTATTTTTTTCCCGGCTGGAGGTTGTGGCACACCTTCAGGAGTTTGCAGGTCTGGCACACGGCCAGCTGCCCCTCGTACACGAATTCGAGTCCTTTCTCTGCCAGGCATTTCCCAATCAGGGTCACTTTCGGTTTTGTTTCTGCCATACCATATCACTCCTCGTACAGCATCCTGATGATCCGTTCGGCACTCTCTTTCGAGAGGCCCATGTCCAGGATGGTGAAACGTTCGGGCCTGATGGTGCGTGCCGCAAGGACCGCCTCGACCGCGGTTGCGTCGTCGATCCCGAGTTCAGCAGGCGTTGTCGGCGCCCCGATCCTCTTCAGCGAGTCCCGTATCCACCGCCAGTCCCCGCCGTGGAGGTACATCGTGATGATCGCCCCGACGCCGCACTGTTCCCCGTGGAGCGCCTTCCCCGGCGCGATCCGGTCGAGGGCGTGGGAGAACTTGTGCTCGCCGCCGCTCGCAGGCCTGGACGATCCCGCGATGCTCATGGCAACGCCCGAGGAGACGAGGGCCTTCATGACGATCCAGGCGCTTTCCTCGGTCAGGCCGCTGATCACGTCGGCGTTTTTCACGATGATCTCGGCGGTCATCTTCGAGAGGGCCATCGCGTACTCGGAGATGGGTTCTCCCCGCAGGCGGTGGGCGAGTTCCCAGTCCAGGATCGCGGTGTAGTTCGAGATGATGTCGGCGCACCCTGCGGCAAGGAGGCGGGGGGGTGCGGCGGCGATGATCCCGGTGTCGGCCACGACCGCGATGGGAGGGTGGGCGCTCAGGGAGACGCTCCCCTCAGGGGTCGGGATGCTTGCCCGCGACGAGGCGATGCCATCGTGGGCAGCGGCCGTCGGGACCGAGATGAACTGGCGGTCCAGGTTGTACGAGACGATCTTTGCCGTGTCGATCACCCGCCCGCCGCCGACCCCGATGATGAAGTCGGCGCCGGCACCTTCCCTCTCGATCCGTGCGATGTCGGCCGGGGTGTTCGAACCGACGATGCAGGTCTTCACATCGCAGGTGTCTGCGAGGAGGGAGACGATCTCGTCTCCGGCAACGGCCATCGTATGTTCTCCGGCGATAAGGAGGGCATTGGAGCCGAAACAGAGGTCCTTGCAAACCGAGGGTATCTCCCTGAGGACGTTATGCCCGATGAGGATGTCTCTGGGGAGCTGCATCCATCTGGACTTGTCAAAGACCTTCTCCCTGAGTACTTTAATATCCTCTCCGTCCATTGAGATCACAGATGATTAGGGAGTTCCTCTACAAATACTACATCGATCCGATCAGGTACGGCCAGCCGTACACGATCGTCGATACGCTCACCTACGCCCTCATCCTCATCTTTTCGGTCTGGCTCGTCTATCGCGGCCTCCGCCGTTTCGGGATCGAGGTCGACCGGCGTTTCGTCCTCTCGACGATCCCCTTCGTCGTGCTCGGCGGGCTTCTACGGGTCGTCGAGGACACCGGGATGATCATGTCGGACGCCCGTATCCTCCTGATCACGCCCATCATCTTCTTCGTGGTCTTTTTCATCACCGTTATCGCCCTCTTCCTCTCCCGTATTCTGGAGGTGAAGGGCCTTGTCGCCGACTCGATACGGGTCTACGGGTGGATCGGCATCGCTCTTTCGGCTGCGACCGCCCTTCTCCTCCTTGGGTGGGGTGCGGTCAACACCAGGATCGACCTCGTCGTCCTCATTGCGATCCCGGCGATGGCCGCGGTCTCGACCGCGGCGGTGTGGGGCTTCCTCAGGTACGTCCTCCACTGGGAGTATGTCGCTGACCCCCTGTACACTCTCCTCATCGCCGGCCACATGCTCGACGCGAGCGCCACGAGTTTCGGGATCGACCTCCACCCCATGGCTTATGTGGAGCAGCATGTCGTCGGCTCCCACCTGATCGAGTGGACAGGGACGGCCTTTTCGATGTTCCCCTTGAAACTCGCCGTGATCATCCCCGCGATATATGTCCTTGAAATGTACCGGAAGGAGGGGAACCCCGCCTTCTGGCACCTGGTGATCCTTGCGATGATCGTCGTCGGTATGGCGCCCGGTATCAGGGACATGATGAGGATGGTGATCTATGTCTAGGCGGGAGTTCCTCCCCTATCTTGCCGCGACGGTCGTCATCTTCTCTGTCGGCATCGCCGCGGGCTACGGCCTCGCCGCCTCGGGAGACCCGGCGGCAGACCAGATCCTGAAGACGATCATGGAGGGTGTCTTCTCCCAGATCCTCGGCGACAGTCCTGTCATGCTCGCCGTGAAGATTTTCCTGAACAACCTGCAGGCCTGCGTCCTCCTCTTCCTTGGCGGCGCCACTTTCGGCCTCCTGACCTTCTTCATCCTCTTCTCGAACGGCCTCGTGATCGGCCTCTTTGCCGACCAGATCGCGGAGAAGGTCGGACCTCTCGGCCTCCTTGCAGGGCTCGCCCCTCACGGGATCTTCGAAATCCCGGCCATCTTCATCGCCGCGGCCTTCGGCCTCGCACTTGCCCGTTCCGTCTTTGCCGACGCCAGGGGGCAGGGGGACGCGGCGGCCGATGCCGCCCGGTTGGGTGGCCTCTTTCTCCGCATTGTCGTGCCCCTTCTTGCCGTGGCGGCTATTATAGAGGCCTTTATAACGCCCGCACTCCTACATTTAGTAGTTTGAGGTTACTTTCATGGAAGAAGAGAGCGGTTCACTTCCCCTAAAATCCGACTTTTCCGCCTGGTATAATGACGTGCTCTGGCGTGCCGAGATCATGGACGTCAGGTACCCGGTCAAGGGCCTGTACGTCTGGTACCCATTTGGCTTCGGCCTGCGGCGCCACACCTATGCAATCCTCCGCGACCTCCTGGACAGGTCTGGCCATGAAGAGACTCTCTTCCCTCTCCTCATCCCCAAAACCGAGTTCATGAAGGAGGCCGAGCACATCAAGGGCTTCGAGGACGAGGTCTACTGGGTCACCCACGGCGGCCTGTCAGAACTCGACATCCCGCTTGCCCTCAGGCCGACGAGCGAGACAGCGATCTACCCGATGTTCTCCCTCTGGGTCAGGTCGCATGCCGACCTGCCCCTCAAGGTGTACCAGATCGTCAATACCTTCAGGTACGAAACGAAGCACACGAGGCCCCTGATCCGCCTCCGCGAGATCACCTCCTTCAAGGAGGCGCACACGGCCCATGCAACCTGGGAGGAGGCCGCGGCCCAGGTCGAGATCGCCCTCTCCCTGTACACGCGTTTCTACGACGACCTCGGCATCCCGGTGATCATCTCGAAGCGGCCTGACTGGGACAAGTTCCCGGGCGCCGACTACACGATGGCCGTGGACGCCCTGATGCCTGACGGCCGGACCCTCCAGGTCGGGACCGCCCACCACCTCGGCGATCACTTCTCGAAGACCTACGATATCACCTACGAGGACGCGAACGGCGAGAGGCAGTTCGTCTCCCAGACCTGCTACGGTATCTCGGAACGGTGCATCGCGGCGACGATCGGTGTCCACGGCGACGACAAGGGCCTGATCCTTCCGCCGAAGGTGGCGCCCGTGCAGGCGGTGATCATCCCGATCATCATGAAGAAGCGGGCCGATGAGGTCGTAGCCGCGGCCGCGGCCCTGAAAGACGAACTTGAGGCCTCGGGCATCAGGGTGAAGGTGGACGACCGCGATATGCGGCCTGGTGCGAAATATTACCACTGGGAGATGCGGGGCGTACCCCTGCGCATCGAGGTCGGCCCCCGCGACCTGGATGCCGGCACGGTCGTCGTCGCCACGCGGGACGGCGAGAAGATGGCGGTGAAGCGCGACGAGATCGTCGTGCGCATCCCCGAGATCTGTGCGGCGTTCTCCCTGCGCCTGCGGGAGAAGGCCGAGGCCTTCCTCACCTCCCATATCGTCCCCGCGGAGAGTGTCGACGAGGCGATTCAGGCAGTCCAGACAGGCATCGCCGTCGTGCACTGGTGCGGCGACGAGGCGTGTGCGGAAAGAATCGAAAAAGAGACGAATGCGAGTGTCCTCGGCACTGAGGTCAGGAGCCCGCATGTCACGAAGACGGAGGGGCGCTGCATTGTCTGCGGCCGCCCCGGCACGTCGACGGTAATTGCCCGGACTTACTGAGAGCAGTGGGGGCAGTGGTAGGCGACGGTGAAACCCGGCCTGCCGGCATCCCCTGCAATCACTTTTTTCCCGCCCTTGACGAAGAGTTTGCCGCAGGAAGTGCAGCGTCTGGGTATGATACGTTCCAGGCGGCGGAACGGGACTTCAACCTCGAAAGAGGTAGTCGCCGTGGCGTCCTCCCCGAAGATGTCCTCCTCGTCGAACTTCTGGATCACCTGCATGATCTGGAGGGGGTTTGCGCCGAGTTCGTCCAGTTTCTTAAAGAGGAAGTAGTGGCAGATGAGCCACGAGAGGTCGGAGCGCTCGATGCCGTCCTCATCGACCTCGATGTCGTCCTCCGGGTCTTCGAGGGTGCCGCCGCAGAGGGGGCACTTCCCTCCGATCAACTCCTCGAGATAGACCTCTTCGTTGCAATACGGACAGATGGTGTGGTGGGCGCGTGTACGTGACGTCATATATTACTCCATGAGGAAGACTGCGGCCGCAAGGACGGTCGTCCATCTGCCGTCCTCGTCCACGATTGCACTTTCAGTGATATTTAAAGTTTTTTCCGGGGTTTTGTCGGTGATGCTCTCGTACATCTTGTACGCGAGGTGCTCGGCGTACTGCCCGGCCTTTTCCTTGTCGTCACCGAATGCATGGTGTTCGGCGAAGTAACCCCATTCATCTTCCATGTTCTGGGGGATTGCGACCCCGATCGATGCGGAGATCCTGCGGTGGGGTTCGTTGGAGGCGATCCTGGACATCACCGTGAAGACGACGCTCCCGGGTTCGAGGTCGAGAAGACCTTCCTCACGCGGGATGATCCGGCACTTTGGCGGGAGGATCGAACTGACTGTCACGAGATTGTAACACTCGATCTTCGCCGCCCTGAGAGCCATCTCAAAGGACCCGAGGTACTCGGAGTCCCGCCCCACGCCGCAGGTAAAAAACACCCTTTTTGGCACAAATGTTCTGGTCAACCCCTATATCACCCATGGAATGAATTGCTTCTCTATTTGTGTTCCCCTCTACTTAAAAGTATATTTCTTTGCAGAATATTTTCGAGATTTCGTGATATTATCCGATTATATCTGTTTAATCGAATCTTTGAGAGGATTATATTCTCGTCAGCGTATCAATCGTCCGGGAGGAGGTGTTTGGTGATGACGTCTTCCGGGTGTGTGCCTGAAGGCCGAAGGGTACTTTTGAACGTGCCGGTTGTCCGTATGATTCTCATACCTCGACCTCCCTCGCAGATTTATCAGTTGCTGAGGAGACGGTTGTGAGTATGGGATGGTGTGGAGAGTGATATCCGTCCATGACCCCATTTCCGGACTGTCTTTTTGCAATAAAATGATAGATAGACGATTATGCCATAACAAGTATATATGCCGTCGACATATCCTCTGCCAGGGACACAGAAAAGGTGTTCCGGCGGGATCCCACCTCCGACGTCCAACCGCAGATGGGATTCCACCTTAGCCCGGAGGCAGACGGATTCTTTGCTGTATTGGTATTTATCGATTCTGTTGTTGCTTCCGGGACAGATTCACGGAGGTAACAGACGAATGAAAAAAATGAAGAGCCTGGCGATGTGTTCCCTGCTCATCACGATGCTTCTGATGGGTGCGGTATGTGTGTCGCCGGTAAGCGCAGAAGAAAATGGGGAAAGTGTTGATCTCAGTACATATACTCTTCCTTGTTTGAAGGAGAACGAGTCGATTGAGACTATTACCATTTCCGGCACATTAAGTCCTCAATCTGAAGTAAATCTTCAATCTGAAACGAAAAACAGAGATGATGAAAAATATGGGATCCCCTTTGGTTCGGTGATTGTTCACTCAAATGATGGAATCACACGAGTCTTTGATAATAATGGTATTCACCTGCTGTCCGTCAGCGATGATCGATCAAAAAGTGTTCCGACACCTGCCGGTATTGAAAAATCATGTACACGAGTTCACGAGGTTCCGAATGATTCAAGGGTCTATCATCGTGGTGATAGAATCTATGTCCTCTCCCCTGAGGATGAACTGATTCTTCTGATCATAGACGAGTGTTCATCTGCGAATCAGGGCACAGACAATGCTGTCAGGGGTTGGGTTGGCAATGACTGGCTGGAATGTGCGCAAGATAAATCTGCGGAATATATCTCTGAGTATACCGCGTACTGGGACGTTCCTACCGCGCCGCCTTCCCTTGATGGATATAACGAGAGAATTTATCTTTTTAATGGCATTGAACCCGTGGACACGAAGTTCTTACTTCAACCTGTTATCGAGTATAATTACCGGTGGCAGGGCGCAGCGTGGGCATGTGACACGACAGATCTTCAAAATGGTGATACGATAATAGGACCATATATCAATACAAATACAGGGGATCAAATAAAAGGTCGTATTTACTGGAGTGAGTCCAGTCGCATGTGGTCTATTGTGCTTCAGGACTACACATCTGGCGAGTATAGTTCGATAACGACGGATTGCGTCAACGGGCCACAACGTCGAAATACAGCAGCCTGTGTTCTGGAAGGATGGAACGTTGACGATATTAATGATTTACCCGGCAATATACTCTTCCATGATATGTCCTATAAGGCTTCAGGACAGCAAATGAGTATCGATTTAGAAGCATCTTATTCGAGGTTCGCGCCACGAGAGATTATCAATAGTTGTTATGTGGATATTCAGCAAAATCCATCGCGCGTACGGCTTCGTACCGATTATTGTTGATCCTCTGGAGGGCATGTGCATGAAGAGACTTCTTTCCCCATTTTTTCTGGTCCTGCTTCTCGTCGTCTGCTCGGGCTGCACCTCGACCCCTCCACCGACCGCGGTTCCAGTGAACGAGACGCCGACGCTTCCTGTACTCCACCACAACGACGTTGCGGTCGACCTCACCGGGATCGAGGTCAGAGACCCTGAACTCTTCACGGCAAACCTGACCTCGACGATCTTGACTGTCCTCTCAGACTCCCGCGCCGGTCTCCTCCTCGATCACGGCTGGAACATCACCTCAGTCAGGCAGGAATTCGACGAAGAAGTCCTCGACCGACCCTATGTCAGGGTTGAGTTCATGAAAAACAATCTCTCTTTCTATTTCCTTGTCGATGAGGAAAAAGATCAGATCATCAGAGGATATTGCGGTGCAAAAGTCTGGGTTGCAGGCCCTATCTCGGGTCCCCTCCCGAAAGATTACTCGCAGTCTTTTGATAAGCACACGAGGCGGTTGTATGTCTATGACTATCGGAATGGAACGTGGAGTGATAATGACGAGGTGACAGTCTACACAAAAAATGGTATATCAGTTTTTGTCGAGGATAAAGAAGTCATGATTTATGATAAAAATGATATCTACTATCTTGATCCTGATTTTTGACGAGCAGAGGGATATCGATGGCACATCAAATCACACCTTGTTTCCTGGCCTCCCTGATTCTCATCGTACTCCTTGTTTGCTCGGGGTGCACCTCGACCCCTCCACCGACTGAGGTACCGGTGAACGAGACGCCGACGCTTCCTGTACTCTACCACAACAACGTTGCGATCGACCTCGCCGGGATCGAGATCAACGACCCCGAACTCTTCACGGCAAACCTGACCTCGACGATCACGACCGTCCTCCCCGACTCCCGCGCCGGTCTCCTCCTCGATCACGGGTGGAGTATCACCTCGGTCAGGCAGGAATTCGACGAAGAAGTCCTTGAACGACCGTATGTACTGGTCGAGTTCATGAAGAACGGACTCTCTTTCTATATCATGGTGGACGAGGAAGAGGGACGAGTGATTGGAGGATATTGCGGGGCAGAGGTCTGGGTTGCAGGCCCTATCTCGGGTCCCCTCCCGAAAGATTACTCCCAGGCACTGGATAAGAGTACAAGGCGTATGTATGTCTTCGATCACCGAAATGGTGGGTGGGACGGCGATGTCATGATCTACGATCAAAACGGGATCTACTATCTCAATCCCGACTTTTAGTTATTCAGAGGATAGCAATGACAGATCAAGTTAAGATCCAGTTTCTGACTTTTCTGGCCCTCATCACGCTCATCGCCTGCTCGGGCTGCACCTCGACCCCTCCACCGACCGCGGTTCCAGTGAACGAGACGCCGACGCTTCCTGTACTCCACCACAACGACGTTGCAGTCGACCTCTCCGCAATCGAGATCAACGACCCCGAACTCTTCACGGCGAACCTGACCTCGACGGTCTCGACGGTCCTCCCCGACTCCCGCGCCGGTCTCCTCCTCGATCACGGCTGGAACATCACCTCGGTCAGGCAGGAATTCAACGACGAAGTCCTCGACCGACCCTATGTCAGGGTTGAGTTCATGAAAAACAATCTCTCTTTCTATTTCCTTGTCGATGAGGAAAAAGATCAGATCATCAGAGGATATTGCGGTGCAAAAGTCTGGGTTGCAGGCCCTATCTCGGGTCCCCTCCCGAAAGATTACTCTCAGGCCTTCGATAAGCATACAAGGCAGTGGTGGGTCTTCGATCACCGGGATGAGTCTGTAGGGATGGTCATGGCCTATGATAAGAACGGGATCTACAGATTCAATCCTGATTTCTGAGAATAGGATTTTATCTCGACTCTGTTGTAATCCTCGTGTTCGGGTAATGAACCCTCCGCTCTCCCCTCAATCAAAACAGTAGTCTCCATCGAAAGGAAATGAATAAAAGTCCGGGGCTGTCCTCGTAATCATGCGGATAGAGGAGGAGAGGCCCTCCTCTCCTCCTCAACCTTCCAGGTACTTCTCTGGCTCTGCCTCGAACGCCTTCTTGCACCCCGGTGCACAGAAGTAATACTTCTTCCCCTTGTAATCGCTCGTGTGCCGGGCGGTCGTCGGGTCGACCTTCATCTTGCAGACCGGATCGATCTCCATGCCTCTTTCCTCCGTCTCCCCTCTTTTCGCCTCCGGCATATATCCTTTGAGGAGGAGGGAGAGGGTCACGACGGTGACAGAACTCGCGGCCATGGCGAGGCCGGCGAGTTCGGGCCTGAAGGTGATGCCGAAGGCGGGGTACAGGACGCCGGCCGCCACCGGGATGAGGGCAGCATTGTAGGCGAAGGCCCAGAAGAGGTTCATCTTCACCCGGCCGATCGTCTTCCGGGAGAGCTGGATCGCCGCGGGCACGTCTGTCAGGTCGTCTTTGACGAGCACCACGTCCCCGCTCTCGATGGCGACGTCGGTCCCGCTGCCGATGGCGATGCCGAGGTCGGCCTGGGCGAGGGCCGGGGCGTCGTTGATGCCGTCGCCGACGAAGGCGACCCTGTCGCCCCGGTCCTGGAGGGCCCTCACCTCGGCGGCCTTCTCGTCCGGGAGGACCTCGGCGAGGACGCGGTCGATCCCGATCATGCCGGCGATGGCATGGGCCGTCCTCTCGTTGTCCCCGGTGACCATCACGATGGAGAGGCCCATCTTTTTCAGGTCGGCGACCGCCTGCATGGCCGTGGGCTTCAGGGTGTCGGCGACGGCGAGGACGCCGAGCACCCTGCCGTCGGCCGCGAGGAAGGAGACGGTCTTCCCCTCCTCTTCAAGGCGTTCCGCCGCTTCCACCGCATCGACGGAAGGCGTGATCATCCTCTCCGCGAGGAGGGCCCTGTTGCCGAGGGCGACCTGCCTGCCCTCGACGACGGCGATGACGCCCTTCCCCCGGACGGTGTCGAAGGCCGTGCTCTCCGGGATTGTGATGTCCTGCTCGCCGGCGGACCTGACGATGGCCGTGGCGACCGGGTGCTGCGAGTTCCTCTCCACGCCCGCGGCAAGGGCGAGCACCTCGTCCCTCTCCGCGGCCAGGCCGACGACGTCGGTGACCTCCGGTTTCCCCTTCGTCAGGGTGCCGGTCTTGTCGAAGGCGACGGTGGTGAGGTTCTCGGCCGACTCCAGAGCCTCGCCGCTCTTGATCAGGATGCCGAGTTCGGCACCCCGGCCGACGCCGACGGTGATCGCGGTCGGGGTCGCAAGGCCGAGGGCGCAGGGGCAGGCGACGACGAGGACCGAGATGAGAGTGGTGAGGGCAAAGAGGAGGGTTGAGTCGAAGACAAAGTACCAGGTGAGGAAGGCGGCCGCGGCGATGACGAGGACCGCCGGGATGAAGTAGGTGACGGCGGTGTCCGCGATCCTCTGGACAGGGGGCCTGGTACCCTGCGCCTCCTCGACGAGCCTGATGATCCGGGCGAGGACGGTGTCCCTGCCCACCCGCGTGGCCTCGACCTCGAGAACGCCGTCCTGGTTGATGGTGCCGCCGACGACTTTTCCCCCGGGCTCTTTCCCGACAGGGAGGGGCTCGCCGCTGATCATCGACTCGTCCACATAACTCTCGCCTTTCCTGACCGTGCCGTCGACAGGCACCTGCCCGCCCGGCCTGACGAGGACGATGTCACCGGGCCTGACCTCTTCGATCGGTTTCTCTTCCTCCTTCCCGTCCGCGAGGACGGTGGCGGTCTTCGGCCGCAGGCGGACGAGGGCGGCGATCGCCTCGCCCGTCCGCCCCTTCGCCCGCGCCTCCAGGTACCGGCCGAGGGTGAGGAAGGTGGCGAGCATCACGGCGGTCTCGTAGAAGAGGAAGTCGGTGGTGAGGACGATCCCGAAGGTGCCGAGGACCGAGGCCGCGAAGGCGACGCCGATGCCCATCGCGTACATGACGTCCATGTTCAGGGTCCGGTTCTTCAGGGCCCGCCAGGCGCCGAGAAAGATCGGCCAGGAGAGGTAGATGAAGGGCGGGGTGGCGATGACGAGGAGGAGGTAGGGCATCGCCACGGGCAGGGGGGGCATCGCGAACATCAGCCCCATCAAGACCGCGGAGGCGACGGCGCCGACGATGATGCGACGGCGCTTGTCCCGAAGGTCGGCCTCGCGGGCCTTCTTCTCGATCTCGCCCGTCTCCTCTCCCTCCATGCCGAGGTACTGGTAGCCGGCGTCCTCGATCGCCGCCTTCATCTCAGGGATGCCGACGGTGTCGGGGTTGTAGACAACATAGGCCCTCTCCGCCCCGAGGTTGACGGTGGCCGAGACGACGCCGGGCAGGGCCTGCAGGGCCGTCTCGATCGTCTTCACGCAGGTGGCGCACATCATGCCGCCGACCTTGAGGGTGGCCCTGCCGGTGACGACGGCGTAGCCCGCGTCCGCGACGGCCCTCTCGATCTCGGTGGCGCTCACCTTCGCCGGGTCGTACTCCACGGAGGCCTGTTCTGTGCCGATGTTCACCGAGGCCTCCTTCACCCCCTCCACATTCTGCAGGGCTTTCTCGATGGTGAGGGCGCAGGTGGCGCAGTGCATGCCGGAGACCCTGATGGTCTCTTTTCGGGTATGGCCCTCCTGTTTCTCCTCTTCCGTCTCCATACGCCCTTGTTGGCATCTTCGGATATGAATCTTCCTTCAGCGGCATGCCACCGTCTCCCGGGCGAGGGCGGCGAGGCGGTGGGCGGCCCGCAGGGGTTCGGGTGTGCGGAAGCGGGGTGCGGTCCGGAGGACTATCCTGACGGCCCCGGCGATGTCGATGAGGTGGCCGGGGGAGACATAGACCGGCCTGACGCAGGGGCTGGTCCGCACCGCACACCCGATCGTCTCGCCCTTCTCCGTCACCGGCGCCGTCGCCCCCCGAGGTGCGCCCGGTTCTCCGGCCTCGCCGCAGAGGAGGGTGTCCGCGACGCCGATCGAGGGGATGCCGGTGACGACGCCGATATGTGAGGCGATCCCGCACCGCCGCGGGTGGGCGGTGCCGTGGCCGTGGACCATCAGGAGGTCGGGGCTGGAGGATAACCGGTCGAGGGCGGCGAGGAGGGCGGGCCCCTCCCTGAAGGCGAAGAGGCCGGGGATGTAGGGGAACGTCACCGGCACTGCGGCGGTCGCCCCTTCGATGAACCTGAGAGAGGGGCAGGCGAGGGCCGCGGCCGCCCCGAAGACCGTCCTGCCGTCGGCCGAGTACGCCGCGTCGAGGCCGGCGATACGGATCGGTTCAGGCGACCCCGCGGGAACCACCTGGCTGCGCAGTTCCTTCTGGAGGGCGAGGGCGTCGGCAGGGCTGGTCGGCCAGGGGACGGGGTCGTGGCGGGGTGTCACGGGGAGGGATGGGGGCGGGGGTACTTAAGGGGGGTGGTCGTGCCGGGGGAAGGCGTTGTACTGGTGATCTCCACCGGGGGGCGGAGAGCAATCTCCCCCCAACTTCCCTGTTCTGTCTTTCCCGTCCTATCCTAACTTGGGGGTCCGGGGAATGCGACCAAAGGGAGCTTGAGAAAATCTTTGATTTTCGATGAAACCCCCGGCGGGCAGTATGGGGAAGGCAGTGGATCCACGCTTCTAACAAGAGGTCTGAGACTTTCGGATCCCCCACTTTCTGACGCGAGACGGGATTGCGGGATCCCACGACTCCCCCTCCCTCCAAACCCTTATCCCCCTCCCCCTCCACCGGAGGGCATGGCCGGAGAGAAACACTATGAACGCGCCTACTTTGCGGCCGGGTGCTTCTGGGGCGTGGAGGCGGCGTTCAGGAAGGTGAAGGGCGTGGTGGAGACCGCGGTCGGGTTCATGGGGGGCAGAACGGAAGACCCGACCTATGAGGAGGTCTGCACAGGGAGGACAGGGCATGCCGAGACCGTGGAGGTGGTCTTTGACCCGGAAGAGGTAGGGTATGCCGACCTTCTCGACGTCTTCTGGACGATCCACGACCCGACGACGAAGGACAGGCAGGGGCCTGACATGGGCACCCAGTACCGCTCCGCGATCTTTTTTGTGACACCTGATCAGGAGCGGGAAGCACTGGCATCGCGGGAGAGGCTGGAACATTCAGGAAAAATTCCCCGGCCCGTCGTCACCGGGATCGTGCCGAGAGGGCCGTTCTTCCGCGCCGAAGAGTACCACCAGCGGTACTACGAGAAGAAGGGGGTGGGGGGCTGCCGGATCAGATGAGGAGGTGGTCGGCAAGCACCCGCAGGCCGATCAGGATGAGGATGACCCCGCCGACGATCTCGGCACGCTCCCGGTTCTCAGCCCCGAAGACCGTCCCGAACCAGAAACCGCCGAGGGAGAGGAGGGCGGTGACGACCCCGATGATGACGGAGGGCAGGAGGATCGGCGACCCCAGGGCGGCAAAGGAGAGGCCGACGGCAAGGGAGTCGATGGAGGTCGCGACGGCGAGCATGAGGAGGACGGCGGCGCTGCCGAAGGCGATCTCCTTCCCGTCCTCGCCTTTGAGGCCTTCAATGACCATCCTCCCGCCGATGAAGGCGAGGAGGGAAAAGGCGATCCAGTGGTCGATGCCCG
>NZ_JAQVNX010000001.1 GCF_028702905.1 Methanofollis sp. | reverse complement strand
CACCCCATGATGGAGATGGAGAGGACAAAATCACCTTCAGAAAAGGTTCGCCCTCTGCCTTCCCCGTCCTATCGTAATTCCGGGGGTCTGGGGGCAGCGCCCCCGGCGCAAGCGTGCGGGAAGGCACTTTGACCAGACGAACTCCTCAGAACAATTTTCATGCGGTATGCCTGGGGCGTGCTCCCGACTCATGTCTGATTCTACAGAGCCGAAAAAAATCAAAATACGACAATATACTGGGCTTTAGTCGTCATACAGACACTGTTATAATCCCTGTCGCCACAGGATATTCTATGGCCACTCGGTTTCAGTTCAGCACCGTCAAGGAGGCTGAAGCGTACCTCCTTGCTGCAGACAATGGACAGGATCTTACCCCCGCTCAAAAAAGGGAACTTGATCGGCATATAAATGATCCCCTAGAATATCCCTTCAAGGAACCATTTGATCCGAGAAATATCATTCGATTCAGATTCTATAACCAAGAAGAGGCAGACAAAGCACTTTTTGCCCGTAACCGTGAATAATATCAGCCCACTGTAGTTTTTAACGAAGTGGATCGGTATTTGAGGGCAGCATACTATCCCTACAAAATATGGGATCAGAGTTATGGGAACGATCTAGATTCCACAGATATTTGGTACAAAATTGAAGAGGTGGTGCAGATTGTCCTGGGTAGCAGCTGGATAGGTAAAGAAAGAAAGGAAGATATATTGCGTAAATTATACGGTGTGCAAGCTGCAATTTCCTTAGAGGTATGGACAACACCCGAAATAGGCTCGAAAAATGAGGATAATCACTAAAATCCCCCCTTAACCATCATTTCCATAATTCAAATATATCGGACGCCCCATAATACGGGGCGATGCCCACCACGGAACACCGCAGAGAACTCAGATCTGAGATTTCCCTGTCCAACACCCAGAAGGAGGCGATCCGGAGATCCCGGAGACAACCTGCGGGAGAGACGCCGCACATCACCCCGAGGTTCTCCCCGCGGCACGAAGAATATTCTGGTCCCTTACCGCTACTCTTTTCCCCCCTCCCGCCGAGGGGCACCGTATGGTCTACCAGGAAGAGATCACCGTCACCACCCACGGCGAGGGGGAGATCGTCGACCTCACCGCCGCGGTGCGCCGGTGCGTCGCCGCAAGCGGCACCGTGACCGGAGCCTGCGCCCTCTTTATCATCGGGTCGACCGCCGCCCTCACCACCATCGAATACGAGGACGGCGTCCTCCGCGACCTTGCAGACGCCCTCAAACGCGTCGCCCCCTCCGGCATCGCCTATGCCCACGACGCACGCTGGGGAGACGGCAACGGCCGCTCGCACGTGCGGGCGTCCCTTGTCGGCCCCTCGCTCGTCGTCCCTGTGCAGGACGGGGCGCTACGCCTCGGTACCTGGCAGCAGATCGTGCTCCTCGAACTCGACGTCAGGGAGCACCGGGAGCGGACCGTCCTGTGCACGGTCATCCCCTGAAAAAGATAGTATACGAAAAAAAGTTCAGTCGAGAGGGATGCTCTCAAGCTGCGAGACAAGTTCCCAGATGCGGGTGCGGGCGTGTACCGGCATGTTCGGGTCGTTGCTGATCTCGTCAATGGTGGAGATGGCCTCTGCTGCCCTGAAACCAATACTCTTTTCCTCGTTCATAAGAAGGGCCTTTGTTTCGTCAGCAACCCTGCGGATGTTCCGCGGGATTGTGTTATCTTCAGAGATATGCTGAAGCATCTGGATACAGACATTTATCGTTTCTTGTGGAGTGGCCATACTCAATCACCCTTTATACTATATCATTGCCAGTCTTATATACATTCATTTATCAGAGGAATCGGTGACCCACATGGCAGAGAAAAAACCCGAGGACATCATGGCAGAATACCTCCTGAAAGGAGGTAAAATGCTTGCGAAGGAGTGCAAAATCTGCGGATCTCCCCTCTTCGAGTACAGGGGAAAGACATTCTGCGTTGTCTGTGCCGAGAGAGGCGCGGAAGGTGAGCGCACCCCTGAGCCTCCGGCGCCCGCGGCGGTCGCCGTACCCCGGCCGGCCGGGTCGGCCGAGGCCGGGATCGAAGGGGCGATCGCCTCCCTCTGCGCCCGCGTCGAAGGCGAGCAGGACGAGCGGCGCTGCCTCACCCTGATGGAGGCCGTGCTCGCGGGGGCCGAGGCCCTCCGGATGCTCCGTCAGTCGTAAGGTCGGCGACTGAGTTCAAGGATCGTCCTGGCGGTCTTCTCTCCGATCCCCTTCACCTTGATCAGGTCCTCTTTTTCCGCGTCGATGACCGCCCGCACCGACCCGAAGTGTTCGAGGAGAGCCCGGGCATTCTTCAGCCCGACCTCCGGGAAGGCGGCGACCACATTCTCCTGCTGCTCGGCTGCAGTTGCAAAAGTCTTTCCCGGCGGCAACTTCCGCTCGCCGCCCCCTTCGCTCTCCTCGCGCTTTGCGAGCACGGCGAGCATCTCCGCCGTCTCCTCGGCCGACCGCGTGAAGAGAACGGAGACCCCCATCCCCACCGTGATCGCTGCAAGGGCGCCCCGGATCGCATTCGGGTGGATGTCCCGCGCCCCGTATAGGTCGCCCTCGCCCTCGACGATCAGCACCGGCCTCACCGCCGCTGCCGCAAGGTCCCGCACCTGCCCGAGGAGGTCGCGCTCGACCAGGGTGTCCGCGAAGTCCTGGACCGTCTTCCTCTCGACAAGGATGCGGTCGCCGACGGCATAGTCCCCGACCTCCAGGCGCGTGAGGGTGACCCGAAGCCCGAGGTCTGAGAGAGTCTCGGCGACGCGGGACGCCATCTCCCGATCGTCCACCGTGATCGCCGGCCCCGCAGGTTGGGGCACGGGCCGGGCAAATGCCCCGATGCTCGTCTGGACAGGAGCGGGCGCACCGGAACCCCTGAGCGTGCGGATCCCCTTGATCATCGCCTTTTCTCTCTGCTGGGAGACAAAGCGGTACACCTCGTCCGAGGTTCCCTTCGTGGTGATGACGACGATCCTGCCGGCGCCGCTCCTGCCTGTCCGCCCCTTCCTCTGGATGCTCCGTATCTCCGACGGAACCGCCTCGTAGAAGACGACAAGGTCAGTCGAGGGGACATCGAGACCCTCCTCGCCGACCGACGTCGAGACGATCGCCGGGAACTCCCCCTCCCGGAACCTCTTCAGGACATCGATCTGCTGCTTCTGGGAAAGCCCCTTCTCCGCGTCACGGGACGCCTGCCCCACGAAACGCTCGGCATGAATGCCGGCGTCGGCGAGGGCGTCGACGAGGAGGCCGACCGTGTCCCGGAAACTTGCAAAGAGAATGGTCCGACTCTCCGGGTGCTCCCGCGCCTGTTCTGCGACAAGAGAAACGGCCAGCCCGACCTTGGGGTGGAGCTCGCCGTCCCACGACATTGCCCTGTCGCAGAGACGCTGGAAGACCGGGTCTGCCGCAAGACGTATGCTTGCCTTTGTCCCGCTCCCCGACCGCCCCTCGGACGCGAGTTTCTCGAGGTACGCGGTGAGGACGCAACTCCCCTGCGCCTCGGCAAGGGAGACGGCATGGCGGAGTTTCATCAATTCTGCATAGATCGAGGCCGCCATGAATCCCGCCTGGTCGCGCTGTGCGATCCGTCCCTGGATCTCCGCGTTGAGCCGGTTGAGGGCCTTCATGGAGAGTTTGTCCCGGACAGGGGCGTGGAACTCGGCCCTGTTCAGGGCGGCCAGGCGGGAATCGAGGAGGATGTTCAGGTCGGCGATGGCAAGGCCGAGTTCGCCGGGCAGGTCCACCGAGAGATACTCCATCTCCCGCTCATGGACGTACGGGCGTACGTCGGCGTCCGACTCGGTCCTCGTCTCGACCTGCACGACGCCGAGGTTTTCCATCACCTCCTCCACCTTCCCGTGGTCGCCGCCCGGACTTGCGGTCATCGCAAGGAGGAGGGGGTTCGACGCCGTCGATAGGTAGCGCCGGGCAAGAAAGACATAGGCATAGTTCCCGACCGCCCGGTGGCACTCGTCCACGACAAGGAGAGTGACATCGTCGAGCGAGTACCTCCCTGCGATCAGGTCGTTCTTGATCACCTGCGGCGTCGCAAAGATTGCCTGCGCACCGTCCCATGCCTCTTTCCGTTCCCCGGGATCGGTTGCGCCGGTGAAGATCGCGCAGGCGCCCTCGGGCAGGGCAAGGCGCTCGGAGAAATAGCGGAGGTGCTGCTCGACCAGGGGCTTTGTCGGCGCGAGGACGAGCAGTCTCCCCCCCTCGCGGTACAATCGCGACGCCGCCACAATCAGGGCGATGGCGGTCTTCCCAAGGCCCGTCGGGAGGACCACCATCGTGTGGGCGTCCATCGCTTTCAGGGCGATGGCGAGTTGATAACGCCGCTCCTCCAGGCTTTCCGGCCTGATGAGGGGGTGGGTGAGGTAGTTCATGCCTGTTTCAGGTCTGCAAACCGCGTGCGGCCGGAGACGAGCGACATGAGCGTTGCATGAACGTCGGCGATCGGGAGGCGCACCTGCTCCATGGAGTCGCGGTCGCGCAGGGTGACCGTGCCCTTCTCCTTCGTCTCGTAGTCGATGGTGACGGCAAAGGGAGTCCCGATCTCATCCTGGCGGCGGTACCGCCTACCAATGGCACCGTTGTCATCGTAGTCGGCAAGGATGCCGCCGTCCTGGAGGTCGATGGCGATCTCCCGTGCCACGCTGTCGAGGCCGTCCTTGTTCACGAGCGGGAAGACGGCGACCTGGACCGGGGCGACGCAGGGGGCGAAGTGCATCACGCGCCTCTCCTCACCCTCGACCATCTCCTCGTCGTAGGCGTGTTCGAGGACACCGTAGATCATCCTGTCGATGCCGTACGAGGGCTCGATGACATGGGGCCGCACCTCGACGCCGCGGACCTCGACCTCCTCCTCGCTGACAGTGTAGAGGTCGCCGGGGATGTGGTAGGTCTCGCCGTCGACGACGACGTCGGCGCCGTCAGGGCCGGGCGCAGCCTCGGCAAGGGCGTCGGCGATCTTCTTTGCCTTGCCGCGGTACTTCGGGCCGAGAGTGCCCATGTCCGCGACGATCCGCAGCCTCTTCTCCTTCCGTGCCTCGGCGAAGGGGACGAAGACGGTCATGGAGTCGCCGCTCTCCTTTGAATGAGCGCGCAGGTCGTAGTCTGTCCGGTCGGCGATGCCGACTGTCTCGACCCAGCCGAAGCGGTCGGAGAGGACCTCGGCGTCCCAGCAGTCGATCGCGTAGTGCGCCCTCTCGTCGGGCAGGTGCTGGCGGAAGCGCATCCGGGCCGGGTCAATCCCGATGGTGACCAGGAGTTCGTGGGTGAGGGCGAGGTAGTAGGCGATGTACTCGTTGGCGATGATCCCCTCGTCCACCGCCTGGCGCATCGTCTTCTTGATCGCGGGCAGGTCCTTCTGCTCCTGCTCGATCCCCCAGAGATCGACTGTATAGTCGGCATAGCGGGAGAAGTTCGGGTGGTTCTTCTCCGAGGGGTTGACGAAGATCTCAGCCTCGGCCTGGGTGAACTCACGCAGGCGGATCATGCCCTGCCTGGGAGAGATCTCGTTCCTGTACGACTTGCCGATCTGGACAGCACCGAAGGGGAGTTTCATGCGGTAGAAGCGAGAGAGACGGGAGAAGTCGGTGAACATCCCCTGCGCGGTCTCAGGCCGCAGGTACCCCCGCCTCTGCGAGCCCGGACCGATCGTCGTCTGGAACATCAGGTTGAAGTCGAAGACCTCGACGTCGCCAAAGACCTCGTCGCAGGCCGGGCACCTGGCAGGGGCGACAGCCTTTGCAAGGTCCTCTTTCGAGAGGATGCCGGCGTTGTGGATGCCGCAGGCTTCGGCAAGGTGGTCGGCCCTGAAGTACTCGTTGCAGTGGGGGCACTGGCACATCTTGTCGGCGAACCCCTTCACATGCCCGGAGGCAACATATATAGATTCTGTCCCGACGGTCGGGCACTCGATCTCATAGTAGCCCTCCCTGATGACATAGTAATGCCTCCAGATCGCCTCGATCCGGCGTTTCATCATCGCACCGAGGGGGCCGTAGTCGATGAACCCTGCAACCGCACCATAGACTTCTGCGGAGGGCCAGACAAAACCGCGGCGTTTTGCCAGCTCTATGACTTTATCGTAGATATCACTCACTGCAATCAGTCCCGTTATACTATTTAAACTGGAAGATTAAAAAGCCACTTTTCTGCGATATCATCTGATGAGCGAAGGCCAATCCCCATGGAGAGACAGCGCCGCATGGTGCCGGTGTGCTCTTCGGCACGATCTTTATGGGGCGAGAGAAAGAACGGGCCCTCGGAGTTTTGGCCGTGTTTCAGGACCTATTAAATGGAATAGGGCCTCTCCAGGAAATGGTTGCCTGCGCGAGAATCCGGAAATCGGCGGATATAATGGGGTAATTATAAACCTTACTTTTTTTGACGAATGGTGTTTAGATAGTCTGATAAAAAAAATAAGCCTCATAGCTCCCTAAATCTACAGGGATTCAAAAATGTTCAATTGATAATAATTAAATATCATAAGGCGTATTGTTATGCAGACCTAGTGTGGTATTGCCATGCCTGCAGACAAGAGAAAAAAGGAACTCCTTGCACTCTTCCAGGACATCACCAGCAAGACGGAGATAGTCGAGCCGATGAAGAAGATCCATGGGAGTCTCAGGGACCGCGATGCGGTTGGTCGCGAGGTCGCACTGATCATGCGCGAGATTCTGGATCTGGGGTTCTTCCAGACCAAACTCTCCCCCCGTCAGCTTGCGACTCTGGTCATCTCCTTCAATGAAGAGAGAAACGACACCGAAATCGCGCGTGAACTCGGCAATGAGAAACTTGCAAAGACTGTGGCGCGGGCACGCGTGAGGCTGAAGCTCTTCAGGGACTCGGACTTCGACATGCCTTTCGACCGGAAGTACCTCTCTGAACTGGTCGCATCGGAGAAGACGATGAACGAGATCTCGGCACTCCTCGGGATCAGCTCCTCGTCCCTCAGGGAATACCGGCACGTGATCGCCATGGAAGAGGACGCAACGCTCGACCCCTTCCTGGAGCGGATCAAGGACGTCCTCGAAGACCGCGACCTCACCGAGCAGATGACTCGCGGCCTCGTCAATGACGGCCTTTCGGAAGCGATCGACGCGACCGAGGCCGAACTGATCGACGTTACCTGACCGCGTGTGGCGACCACCCGACCACCCCCTTTTTTTATTCCCGGTGCAGACGGGAGTGCATGAAGATCACGTGGCCTGGCCATGCCTGCTTCCTCCTTGAGGGCAGCAAGAGTGTATTGATCGATCCGTTCGTGCCGTCCGGTCCGATCCGGGCCGCACCCGATATTGTGGCAGTGACACACGGCCATGCCGACCACCTGGGCGAGGCCGTGCGTTTCGGAAAGCCGACCGTGGCGATGAACGAGATCGCGAAGTACCTGCGGGAGCAGGGCGTGCCCGCGGAGCCGATGAACATCGGCGGCACGATCGAGGTGGAGGGCGTCTCTTTCACGATGACGCCGGCGCTCCACTCCTCCTGGCTGGAGGCGGCGGGCGGCGGCTATTACGGCGGCGTGGCCGCCGGGTTTGTTGTCAGGATGGACGGCGTCAGCGTCTATCACGCGGGGGACACCGGCCTCTTCTCAGACATGAAACTCGTCCACGACCTCTACCACCCTGACGTCGCCCTCCTCCCTGTGGGGGGACGGTACACGATGGGGCCAGAGGAGGCGATGCTGGCCGCGGAGTTCGTCGGTGCGCCGACGGTCATCCCGATGCACTACAACTCCTTTCCGGTGATCGAGCAGGACCTCACCGGCTTCAAGGCGGCGATCGAGAGGACGACCGACATGAAGGTCGTCATCCTCGAACCGGGTGGGAGCGTCGAGGTGGGGGAGGAGAACAGACGCTGAGGGGAGACGAGAGAGTGTCCTGTGCCGGGGGACGACCTTCAAAAACCCGGCGGCTTTCCTGAATCCCTCCGGTCGTCCCCCCATTCGGATGGGAAGGTGGCAATCACCTTCTTCAGAATCCTTTGTTCGCTCTTCCCCTGTCCAGTCCAGAGCGGGGACAAACGGAGGGAGGAGAGATAATCTTTGATTTTCGACGTGCCCCCCGGAGGTGTGTGCGGGGACGGCGGCGGATCCGCGTGCGCTCTGTCGTATCGAGATATCAACGGACAGAGTGTAAGAGATTCTGCAAAGTTAAAAAAAGATTTAGAAATCAGTCATCACACGGAACTGATCGATTTCCTCGGAGTTCATCCTGCTGAGGACCTCCTCGGCAGCCCGGTGGATGTCCTTGCTTGCGGTGATTGCACGGCCGACGACAAGGATGTCGGCGCCCGATGCAATCGCCTTCGGCACGACTTCCGCCCTGACCCCTCCGGCGGTTGCGACAAGGAGCTTGCCGCCCGCGGCCTTCTTGATCTCCGGGATGTTGCCCCAGGAGTACTCCTGCCCCTCGGTGTCGATGGCGCGGTGGAGTTCCACGATGTCGGGCTTGACCTTCAGGGAGGCGATGAGGGCAACCGGGTCCTTGACATTGAGCATGTCGATGACCGAGTAGATGCCGGTCTTCTTCGTCTCTTCGATCGCCTTCTCTATGGTGGCGTTCGGTGCGAGGCCGGAGATGACGACGGCGTCGGCACCGGCGTCTGAGGCCATCCGTGCTTCGAGGTTGCCGGTGTCCAGGGTCTTGAGGTCGGCGATGATGAACGCAGTCGGGCGGATCTTCCTGATCTCGCCGAGGACACTCAGCCCGAACTGCTTGATCAGGGGCGTGCCTGCCTCGAAGACGACATGATCGTTCTCAGGAACCGCAGTGAGCACTTCCTCGACCCTCTTCATGTCCACAAGGTCCATAGCGACCTGGAGGTACGGCGGGTTCCAGAGGCGCTGCACCTTGAAGCCCATGACCGCATGGGTGGACCGGTCCTTCTCGAAGAGAAGGGTCTCGGTGTCAGGGAACTTCTGGAGAGCGCGGCGGATCGCAAGCTTGGTTGCGCCGTAGTTGGAGCGGTAGATCTTGTTGTAGTCCTTTGCCTCGGGTGCAATGAAGACCGACGCAAGGATGACCGTCTCTTCAAGGTCGATACCCTCGAAGACGCCTTCCTCAACAGAGTCGGCGACGGCCTTCGCGACGGCGGCCTGGGCCGGACCGAACATCTCGTTCACCTGCTCGCCCTTCTTCATCGTCACCTTCGGGATGATGAGGGTGACAGGCTTGGTGAGCAGGTTCGGGCGGATGACCGCAAGGAGCGGGGTGTGACCTGCAGAGAGCTGAGAAATGCTGTTTGCAAAGGCCATCCCGACCGGACCCTGCTTGTCCCCCATGACAAGGTCGATGTGCGCGAGTTCCGCGCCGGTTCCTACAAGAGCTTCACCTATAAGATACATGGACAATCCCTTCAATATGCTGCATAAAGATAGGGTGGACTCATACATAAAGTGACGGGCGCCAGGGGAACGGAGGAGCAGGGCGGAAGGGGAAGGGGCCTCAAACCCGGGATCCTGAAGACGGCAAAGGTGGCCTCTGTCAGGATCGTCCCTGACCGCACGTCGACCACCCGCAGCCCCGGGCGCCTGTCCCGACCAGTTGCCCCTGTGGATTATCCTGCCAGATCTGCGCGTTGCCCTTCCCGTACTGCGGGGATAGGGCCAGATTATAAAAATGCAGCGTCGTGCTCGTGCGCGCCTCCATCTCATTGGTCAACAAGAACCCCCGGTTCTCTTCGAGGTGGCGGCACCGGCGTTCCCGTCATGAAGATGTACAGGCATTCGGAAACGACAGTATCAGGAAATAATCGCAGAGAATAGGAATAAAATCATTGAACTGGATCATAAAACGTGGGGTCGGTGAGATTTGAACTCACGATCGACGGGTCTCTCCGACATGCGCGGGGAGCACGAATGTTGCATCAGTGCTCCAACGGGTCATCATCATCATCAGTAGACCCATTGTTCATCACACGCAAAGACCGCTGGAGCCCGTCGCCATTCCGGACTAGGCCACGACCCCACGGGTATCCTATATATTCGACAGTCCCTTCATTTAAAAATTGTGTTTCAAGAACACTAACCATATATTGTCTCCCTCCCCCATGTACTGGGAAAATTATGGCTACGGGCAGTTATGCATGCGGACACTCGGCAATGTCGCTGATGGGGGAGACCATCGGCGCCATGCTGAACCGGATTGCCACCCAGTACCCGGACAACGAAGCCCTGGTATCGGTGCACCAGAACATCCGCTGGACATACAGGGAGTTCCTTCTTCAGGTAAACTCTCTTGCACGTGGCCTTATGGCGCTCGGCGTCGAGCGCGGGGACAGGGTTGCGATCTGGGCGATGAACTACGCAGAGTGGACGATGACCCAGTTCGCGACCGCAAAGATCGGCGCCATTCTGGTGAACATCAACCCCGACTACCGTGTCTTCGAACTCGAATACGCGCTGAAGCAGGCGGAAGTCTCGACCCTCATCGTGCAGGGGCGTTTCAAGACCTCCGACTATGTCGGCATGGTCTACGAGGCCTGCCCCGAGGCGATCGAGGCGCGGCCCGGCAGAGTTTCCTCGGAGAAGTTCCCATTCCTCCGAAACATCATCTTCATGGGCGACATCCCGTACAACGGCATGTTCTCCTGGGACGAGGTGCTCCAGAAAGGGGATGCGATCAGCCCCGACGAACTGGAGGAACGCGAGGAGACCCTCAACTTCGACGATGCCATCAACATCCAGTACACGAGCGGGACGACCGGTTTCCCGAAGGGCGTCGTCCTCACTCACCACGGCGTCATGAACAACGGCTACATCATCGGCGAGGGGATGAAGTTCACCGAGAAGGACCGCCTCTGCATCCCTGTGCCCTTCTACCACTGCTTCGGCATGGTCCTCTCAAACATGGCCTCGGTCACCCACGGCACGACGATGGTCATCCCTGCCCCGGCCTTCAATGCCGAGACTGTCCTGAAGACGATCCAGAACGAGCGGTGCACCGCCGTCCACGGCGTGCCGACGATGTTCATCGCCGAACTCTCCCACCCGGACTTTAAGAAATACGATTACTCCACCCTGCGCACCGGGATCATGGCCGGTTCCCCCTGCCCGATCGAGGTGATGAAGCAGGTCAACAGCCTCATGAATATGCGGGACATCGTCATCGTCTACGGGCAGACCGAACTCTCGCCCGGTATCACCATGACGACGGTGAACGACCCCCTGGAGCGCAGGGTCACGACCGTCGGCAGGCCATTCCCGCACACCGAGATCAAGATCATCGACCCGAACACAAAGAGGATCGTCCCCCACGGCGAGATCGGCGAGATCTGCGCACGCGGTTATATGGCGATGAAGTGCTACTACAACAATCCCTCGGCCACCCGCGCCACCCTGGACCAGAACGGCTGGCTCCACACCGGCGACCTCGGCGTGATGGACGAGGAGGGGTACGTGAAGATGTCCGGGCGCCTGAAGGAGATGGTGATCCGGGGCGGCGAGAACATCTACCCGAGAGAGATCGAGGAGTTCCTCCACCACCACCCGAAGATCGCCGACGCCTATGTGATCGGCGTGCCCGACGAGAAGTACGGCGAGGAACTGATGGCCTGGGTGAAGCCGAAGAACGGGCAGACCCTCACGAAGGAGGAGATCGTCGAGTTCTGCACCGGCCAGATCGCCCGCTTCAAGATCCCGCGGTACTACAAGTTCGTGGACAGTTTCCCGATGTCTGTCACCGGCAAGATCCAGAAGTTCAAGATGCGCGAGATGGCGATCCCCGAACTCGGCCTCGAAGGGGCCTCGAAGATCCAGACTGCCTGAAAGATCGGCATCCCTTTTTTTCAGACGGCCGGGCCGACATCTGGCTGGCGTCAAGGAGATCATTTTTATGTACTGCTTCCGGTAATGACTCCTGACTCCCTGGGGCAGATGTCCCACAGGGGGATGGAGGAGAGTATTATGGTCGGGATCACAAGCAGCGAGATCGACACCAGTGCACCGATGAGATCATCGAGCGCCGCTCTGGCAGGTTCGGTCGTCACCTATGTCGGCCGGGTGCGGGCCGAGGAGGGCGCCACCGGGCTTTCGATCGAGGCGGATGTCGAGCAGGCGACGAAGAGCCTGAAATCGATCCGGGAAGAGGCGGTCAGGCGTTTCGGGCTGAGTTGTGCAGATGTCGTGCATAGGATCGGCGAGGTCACTGTCGGTGACGTGGTCCTTCTGGTGGCCGCGGGCGCACCGGAGAGGGACGTGGCCTTTGAGGCGTGCACGTACATCGTCGAGGCGGTGAAAGAACAAAATATCATCAGGAAAAGGGCACTGCTCGCAGCCTGAAGATCGACAGGGCCGCCCGGTCCCTCTAAACCACCTATTTTCCCGTGCAAAAAAGGGAAGAGAACCTTTAACCTGATGCCGCACCACCCGAATGCATGCCCTACACCCTCAGGCTGATCTCCATCGAGGAGAAGGAGGATCTGGCGGCACGGTACGCCGCACAGGTCAGGTACGAGATCAAGTCCGACATCTACGGCTGCTGTATCAAACTTCTCACCGGCGACCGCAGTGTCAAGGAGCGCTGGGAGGAGAATTTCTTCTTCATCTCCCAGTCGATCCGCTCCCATGGCCGCCTCTATGTCCTCCGCGATCCGGCGGCCTCGAAAGACACGGTCTTCTATGACCCGGCGACGAGAACGGCGTTCCTCCTCAATGTCACCTACTATGGCTGGGTGAAGTCCCTTGCCCTCTCTGTGGCAGGCGACACCCTGGAGGACGAGCACGGGATCGCCTCCATCCACGGCGCCTGCATCGACGCCGACGGCCGGGGGTGCTGCATCCTCGGGGCGTCGGGCGCGGGCAAGACCACCCAGACGTATGGTCTCCTTCGCGACCCGCGGGTGCGGGTGGTCGCCGACGACTGGTCTTTCGCCCGCATCTTCGGGGACGAGGTCTTTGCCTATGGTTCTGAGAAGAACTTCTACATCAGGGCCGACCTCGCCACCATCTGGCCGGAATATACCGACCTCGTCGCCCGCGCCGATTTCGACGCGGAGGGCCGCGCCGTCGTGGACCTGAGGTCTGTCATCGGGAAGGGGCGCATCCTCCCGATGACCACGATCCGAACAGTCGTCCTCCTCCACCGCGATCCCGAAGAGGCGCAGACGGTCACGGCCCGCAATCCCGGCACCGCCCTTGACGTGCTCGCGGCTGCGGGCTACTACAACCCCCACCTCCTTGTCAGGACGCCCTTCAAGGAAAATCTCCGGAGGCGATTCTTTGCAGCGCTGCTGGGGGCGGCGCGGGTCTATGTCGTCAACACGACCGGCACGCCCGAGGAGACGCAGGGGATGCTGCGCGGGATCGTCTTCGGGGAGTAAGAGTGAGGGAAATTTACATGGCCCGGACGACCAGTATCAGCACGACAGAGAGTACGAACAGCCAGATGAGTACGACGATAATGAGCCCGGTCCATCCGTGAATATGCACCGACCTGTCTTCGGTTTTCGCACGTTCTCTATACTCTTCAAGCACATCGGGCGGCATCAGTCGGACTGCACATGCGATCCCGGCCGGGACGAGGATCAGGTCGTCCAGATAACCAAGGACAGGAATGAAATCAGGGACCAGATCAATCGGGCTCAATGCATATGTGACGGTCAGCACCAGAACTCCCTTCGCATACCAGGGGATGCGTGGGTCTCCACGGGCGAGATACAGTGCATAAACATCAACTTTCACATTCTGTGCATGCTGTTTCAGTTGTTCAATGGAGAGCATCCCACACAAAAAAAGATTATTCTTCGGCCTGCTTCCGGGCGATCAGCCCTTCTGCCGCCTTCTGCGCACCATTGATGATCTCGGCCTCGCCGGGGATGCGGCGGTCCTCCATGAGAACCCGGCCATTGCAGAGCACCGTTGTCACTGCGGCGCCAGAGCAGGCATAGACCGCGTTCGAGACCGGGTTGTACAGCGGGGTGTTGCAGACCGCACGGCGGTCGAGGAGGACGAGGTCTGCCGGCGCGCCCTCGGCGATGACGCCGCCCTCGAATCCCAGGGCCGCGGCACCGTTTGCCGTCGCCATCTGGAAGGCCTCGGACGCCGGGAGGAGGGTCTGCGAGTTCCAGTAGAACTTCTGGAGCAGGGCGGCGAACTTCATCTCCTCGAACATGTCGAGGTTGTTGTTCGAGGCGCACCCGTCTGTGCCCAGGGTGACGCCGGCGCCCCGCGCCTTCAGCCACTCGTACGGCATCGCGCGGTGGACTGCAAGCTTCATGTTGCTTGTCGGGTTGTGGGAGGCGAAGACACCGCGGTCGCCAAGAAGAGTGCAGTCGTCGGAATCGAGCCAGCAGCAGTGGGCCGCGACCGTGCGGGGCGTCAGGCAGCCGCACCGATCAAGCAAGGCCGCCGGGCGCATGCCGGTCTTCTCGACACAGTCGTGCACCTCCTGCTCTGTCTCGGCAAGGTGGATGTGGAGACCGACGTTCTGCTGCCGGGAGAACTCAGCGCACCAGTGCAGCCCCTCCTCGGAGACCGTGTACACGGCATGGGGGCCGACGGCCGCCCTGATCCGCGGGTTGTTCATTCCCTTGATCCGGGCGACGAGTTTCTCTGTCGCGTGGATCTCTTTCTCTCTCTTCTCCTCGTCGAAGAGGTCGATGAACCCGTACGAGAGCTGGGCCTTCATGCCCATCTCGTCCACGGCGCGGGCCGCCTCCTCCATGAAGAAGTACATGTCATTGAAGCCGACTGTCCCCGACCTGATCATCTCCAGGCAGGCGAGCTTCGTTCCCCAGTACACGTCATCAGCTGTCAGGTGCGCCTCAAGGGGCCAGATCTTCTCGGACAGCCACTGCTGGAGGGGCATGTCGTCGGCATAGCCGCGCAGCAGGGTCATCGCCGCATGAGTGTGGGTGTTGTACAGGCCCGGCAGGGCGACAGCACCGCCGCCGTCGACGATCCTGTCGGCCTCGCCGCCGGCCTTCTCCCCGATCGCGGCGAAACGCCCGTTCTCGACCCTGATATTCACCCGCGCTCCATTGAGCTCAACATCCCTGATGAGCACGCTTCTTTCCGTATCACTCATAAATCAGTCACTTCCACAAACCCGCACGATCGATTCGACCAGGTCCTCGGTCCTGTGCGCGTATTTCTTCGAGGTGGCGAGGATGTGTTCGTAGGTCAGCACCTCGTCAGATAATCCATTCGCATAATTGTCCACGGTGCAGACTGCGGCGACCGGGATGCCGAGTTCCCGCGCCAGGGTCGCCTCGCTCGCGACGGTCATGCCGACGACGTCGGCGACCTTCGCAAGGCCGCGCACCTCCGCGACCGTCTCGATCCGCGGCCCCCGTGTCTGGGCGTACACCCCCCCAACCTGCGCCGTCGGGATGGCCTCCGAAAGTTTCTGGACAAGGCCCTCGTCGAGGGCAGGCATCACATGCTCGATGGCATGGTCATGGAAGGACGGGATATCGGTGAGGCTGAGATAGTCTGTCGGAATAACCACTGTCCCGGGCGGGATCTCCGCCTTCAGGGAACCGACCGAGCCGAAAGAGACGATCCTGTCCACGCCGGAGAGTGCAAGGGCCGCGGCCTCTGCCCGGTAGTTGATCCGGTGCGGCGGCCTCCCCCCCTGGTGGCGGAGCATGATGGCGATATCCCCCGCCATCACCTCTGCCGGGCCATATGGTGTCCAGACAGTCCTTTTTTCGAGTCTCGGGAGGTTGCAGTAGAGAAGACTGGTGCCACCGATGATCCCGAGCATCACTGCCCCCTCCGCCCTGTGTGCATGCCTGCCATCATGTATAGAGTGACCCCCAAGGAGTAAAAACCACCTTTTTACCCTTGCCCGGCCATACGCTGATGCCGGGATAGAGATGAGCAGATTCCATATCGTCGATGACGACACGATTGCCCGGGGGGAGTGCACGGACATCTACTTCGCCAGGTGCGAGGAGGTCCTTGCAAAGGAGGGGAAGAACCCGCTGGTGACGATGGAGGTCACCACCGTCGGGATGCCGTACGACCGGGGGGTCTTCTGCGGCCTCGACGACGCCATGTCCCTCCTCGAAGGGGTGCCGGTGGACGTCGAAGCCATGCCTGAGGGGAGTGTGTTTCTCCCGCGCGAACCGGTGATGCGTATCACCGGGCGGTACCGCGACTTCGGGCGGTACGAGACGGCCCTCCTCGGCTTTCTCTGCCATGCCTCGGGGATCGCAACCGCCGCCGCGCATGTCAAGGAGGCGGCGGGCGACCGCGCGGTCTACTCCTTCGGGTCGCGCCGGCAGCACCCGGCGATCGCAGAGATGATCGAGCGTTCGGCCTGGATAGGTGGTGTCGACGGCGTCTCGAACACCGCGGCGCCCGACGGCATGCCGATCGTCGGCACGATGCCGCACGCCTTTGTGATGTGCCATGCCACGCCTGAAGAGGCCTGGGTCGCCTTCGACCGCCACTCCGCACCCGCGGTGCCGCGCCTGATGCTCTGCGACACCTTCGGCGACGAGAAGGAGGAGTGCCTGAAGGCGGCCGAACTCGGCTTCACCAGGGCCGTCCGCCTGGACACGCCGCGCTCCCGCCGGGGGAATATGCGCGCGATCCTCGAAGAGGTGCGCTGGGAACTCGACAGCCACGGCCACGAGGACGTGGGCATCTTCCTCTCCGGCGGCGTCACGGAGGAGGACATCCGTGCCTACCGCGACCTGGTAGACGCCTTCGGTGTCGGCGGGGCGATCGCCAATGCACCGGTGATCGACTTCTCCCTGGACATTGTCGAGATCGAGGGGAAGAGTTGCGCGAAGCGGGGGAAATGGAGCGGGGTCAAGCAGGTCTACCTTCTCCCCGGCGGCGGGCGGGCGATCCTGCCAGCGGGCGCGCACGCACCTGAAGGAGCGGTACCGCTCCTCAAACCGGTCATGCGGCGCGGTCAGGCGGTCGGGGGCACCGACATGGCGAAGGCGCGGGCGCGCGTCCTCGCAGATCTTGCCGTCATGGCACGATCCGCATGAGCAGCGGGGGCCCCAGCCCAAATCCTTTTATCTGATGGTATTCAATATTGTAGGGTAGCATTGGGCCGATAGATCAGGGGAAGATCGCTTCCTTGGCATGGAAGAGGCCGCGGGTTCAATTCCCGCTCGGTCCATCTCTGTTTTGTGAAGACACAAATATTACCCGGCCGAATTTCGGAAATAGTATCTTTTATTAACGCATCTAGGAATTTACTGGCTTTGCAAACGCGATTTTTCAGATAGTCGTGGACTTTCAGGGAAAGGGTGATGTTGAGGCGTCGCCGGATACGGTTTTTTGAGGTTTGTTTGCCATTTTCTCTTGCTGTCTATATGTTGTGTACATACACTTACACCCCTGTACGTACACTCAGGCGATCACGCGTAGGTGGCCAGAGGTCTTAGCGGAATAGTAACACATACGGTTCCGGGAAGTGGGGAGGGCGGGGAGGGTGAAAGGCGGTGCTTCGCATCACTGAATATAAATCAACAGAGCAGAACAACTTACATTTGAGGACATAGTTTGCGAATCTTAGCGTTGAGTGACATCGCGTGGGGAAGAAGGGAAAATGGTCTGTCAAGCCATCAACTAATTGACAATACTTATCTTCGGAGTATGATTGACGGCATTAGTCCCGATGTCGTTGTATTTGCCGGGGACAACATATACGATAGCGGTTCTACGGGCAATGTAGATGATATTAAAGAATTTATAACGGTGCTCTCGTACCTAGAGTCGAAAGAAAGATATGCTATCATCATTGAGGGAAACCACGATAACACATATGACAACTACTACAAAATCCTAAAAAAAATCCAGAACAGCCAATATATCTTTGAACTATCCTTAAAACAGAAAGTCATTCAGGGAGTTCATTTTTGGGGAGTTCCCTACGGTGCAGAAAGACAGGAAGCTGAATTAACTAAGCAAAATATCGATATCGTCATCGCACATCCAGAGTATTCAAATAGGACATGGTTACTCGACATAAACACTCAATTTGTGGTGTGTGGTCACTTTGATAATTGCCTTACAGACATTCAAGGTCAGGCTCTTGTTTCGCTTAACTGCTCTCCGTTTTCATATGCTGTTATCGATTGGCAAAATGGCTATCAAAAGATCACGTACTGTTATCGCCGCATGGGAAAAAGTTGCAACATCCAGCTTCTGCGAAAAGAAGGACATTTTTGTCAGATCGTGTATGACAATTCAAAAGTTGCGAGGCAACTGCTAGAGGGGGCTGAAGATCTTCCATACTCAAGGATGATCGAAGAATTGCGGAAGGCAAAGAAAGAAATTAAGACACTGGATCAGACAGGGCAAATCGAGTTGCTGAATCACCTCATTAAACTAGGAATCCCGAAAACTCATATCGAGCGGTATATTGGGAAGAAGCGATTGCTGTACAGGTATAAGCAATAACCCGGCCATGTTTTTACGAAAATCTCGCTTTCGAATGGCTTTGTAGAATCAGGCATGAGTCAGGAGCACGCCTCAGGCATACCGCATGAAAATTGTTCTGAGGAGTTCGTCTGGTCAACGTGCCTTCCCGCACGCTTGCGCCGGGGGCGCTGCCCCCAGACCCCCGGAATTACGATAGGACGGGGAAGGCAGAGGGCGAACCTTTTCTGAAGGTGATTTTGTCCTCTCCATCTCCATCATGGGGTGCTCGTTGAGAGTCAAAACCTCATGAAAACCCGGAGAACGGATCTTCTGGATCATTTTCATGGTAAACCCTCGCGTGAAAGTAACTCCAAGAGTGATCACTGAGATATTCTGTTCTGGCGTGCCTGTGCAGGGGGCTCCACCCCTCTAAAACTATGAGGAAGGGGGGAAGTTTGCTCTGCTCGTCATGTAATCAGGGGAGACATCGTTCCGATCATAAGGGATACAACAGATCAAAAAAGAAAAAAACCGGCCCCCCTCAGGGTCGCACGCCTTTTTCCGGGATGTCGTGGGCCTGTCCCGATCCGCATATCGTCTTCATCAACCTGATCGCACAGAAGTCCCCGCACATGTTGCGGGCCCCATCGCCGCTGTCCCCCATGATCCACCGGGTCCGTTCCGGATCGAACAGGCGACCTGACCGTCCCTGTCAAAGTCGGCACGACTCCGGGCCATCTCAAGATCCCTCCCGTCCGCATTCCTCTTCACCGTGTCGCCAATGTGTGCGGCAATCCTGAACGCGATCTGGCCCTCCATCTTATGCGTCCCGATGATCGCGAGGATGCCATCGGCAGTCAGGTGTTCACGGCCATTTTCGACCACGACCGGGTAGGCGTCACGCTGAGGGGTCGTGCCACTTCAAGAATACTGCTCCAGATTGCCGCGAATACCATGACTTCAGGCATAAAGCGGGTTTATGACAGAAAAATTCCTGAACATGACATACTGCGTGGCACCGCGTACCCCCGCCGCGGCTGAGGCGCCCTGCGGCACCGGCCCGGATGGTAATGATTCGTGTTTTACCGCATGATAAACCCGGGAAAGCCAGGAACATACCCCGCGTCTTGCACCGCTGACATCCCCACGCGGAAGGATGGTTTTTTGCCAGAAGGCAACTGATAGAAGATGGGTGTATTGTGGGTCTAAAGGAATGGATTGTGCCACAGGATAAGGCATTTTTCGACCTGTTCGAGAAACTGGCAGATACGGTCAATGATGGGGCACTGCTGCTCAACGCGCTCGTCAACAACTACGTCGACGTGCAGAACAAGTGCCACAAGATGAAACAGATCGAGCATCAAGGCGACGAGATCGCCCACCAGGTCTACGAGCAACTCAACCTCACCTTCATCACCCCCCTGGAACCTGAGGAGATCTCGCGGCTTGCCACCGCCCTCGACGACATCCTCGACTACATCGACGGGACGACGCAGCAGATGTACGGTTACGGCGTCACCGAGGCCGACGATGTCATGAAAGAACTGGCGCGGCTCATCCTCCTCTCGACACAAGAGGTCCAGACAGCGGTACGGCTGATCAGGAAGATGGACGACCCCCGCACCGTCGAGACGCACTGCATCGAGATCAACCGGCTTGAGAACCTTGCCGACGTCGTGCTCGGGAACGCGATCAAGGACCTCTTCGCCACCAACGACGCCATCACGATCATCAAACTCAAGGACATCTACGAGAACCTTGAGGTCGCCACCGACAAGTGCGAGGACGTGGCGAACGTACTCTCAGACATCGCAATCAGACATTCCTGAAGAGTCGATCATGGAAGTCGTCATAATTCTCGGCATCATGCTGGCCCTGATGTTCAACTTCGTCAACGGCCTCAATGATGCCGCAAACTCCATAGCCACGGTCGTGGCGACCAAGGTGCTCTCCCCCTTCAAGGCCGTGGCCCTTGCATCATTTTTCAATCTTGTCGGTCCGCTCCTCTTCACGACCGCGATCGCACAGACGATTGGCCGGGGCATCGTCGATCCCGCTGTTTTCACTCCTCATCTGATTCTCATGGCCCTGATCGGAGCGGTGCTCTGGGTCTTTGGTTGCTCATACTTCGGGATCCCGGTATCGAGCAGCCACGCGCTGATCGGCGGCATCCTCGGCGCCGCAACGGCGCGGGCAGGGATCGAGTCGATCCTCTGGCCGTCGGAGACGCTCTTCGTCGAACTGGTCGTCATGGTCGTAATCGGGGCGATCGGCGGGATAGCGGTGGCAGTCTATCTTGCCCTCGCCACCGGCGAAGCGTGGGATCGGTACCTGGCTATCGGCGCACTCTCCGGCATCACCATCCTGATCCCGATTCTCGTGGCCTCCGGCCTCCTCCCCATCTCCGGGATCGTCAGCGTCGTTGTCTTCATGGTTGTCTCCCCGATGCTCGGGTTCATGGTCGCCTATGCCTTCGGCGTCGTCATCATCAGGCGCCTCGCTCATTCAAACCCGCTCATCCTCAACCATGGCTTTAAGAAACTCCAGATCGTGGCCGCGGCCTTCCAGTCGATAGGTCACGGAAGCAACGACGCCCAGAACGCGATGGGCATCATCACGGCGATGCTCGTTGCCGGGGGTATCCTCACCGAGTTCGCCGTCCCCCTCTGGGTCATCCTCATCTCCTGCACCGCGATCTCCCTCGGCACCCTCCTTGGCGGGTGGCGGGTCGTGGACATGATGGCGAACAAGATCACGCGGATGCGCCCGTACCAGGGTTTCTGCGCATCGACTGCAGGAGGAGCGGTCCTCTCCCTCGTCACCGCCTTTGGTGTCCCGGTCTCCACGACCCATGCAATGAGCGGGGCGATCATGGGTGTCGGGGCGACGAAGGGTTACTCGGCCGTGAAGTGGGGGATTGTGCGGGACATCGTGGCCGCCTGGGTCATGACCGTCCCGGCCTCCGCAGCGGTCGCCTGGGGATGTTATGTCCTTATGGACATCTTCTTCTCCTGAGTGGATCGGGAAAACCTCTATTGTGATCTCCTGAAGGGAAGCGCGGATACCTGCCTTCCCCATACTGCCTGCCGGGGGACTACAGTGAAGGTCTTCGACCTTCTTGACCTCACTTTGTTCGGACAGCGAAGACCCTATGGTCTTCTCGAACTCGCTGACGCTCGTCCCTCGAAAATCAGAGATTTTCTTGTGTTCACTCCGTTCACATCCCCCGGACCCCCGCTCGGGATTGGTCCGGGGAAGAGAGAATATGAGATCGTGAGGAGGTTGCCGTCCACCCCCTATCCAAAGATGGAGGGAGCGGGGGTGAAACCCTCCGGAACCGCCACTCCAGAACAGGAACTCTACACCTTCTCCTGAACCCCTCTTCTGAAGTGCCGACACCAGGGAGTGAGCAGGCAGACGTCGCAGCGCGGCCTGCCCGCAACGCAGACCGCCCGCCCGTGCTGGACAAACAGGGCATTGACCTCGCCCCAGACTTCCCGCGGGAAGAGTGCGGTCAGGTCTTTTTCAATTTTCTCCGGGTCGTCCTCGTCGGTGAGACCAAGGAGACGGGAGATCCGGCGCACATGGGTGTCCACCGCGATCCCCTCGTCGATGCCGAAGGCATTGGAGAGGACGATGTTCGCCGTCTTTTTCCCGACGCCCGGGAGGGAGAGAAGTTTGTCGAGGTCCGCCGGCACCTCGCCGCCGAAGGTATCCGTGATCTGCCGTGCGGCGCCGATGATGTGCCGCGCCTTCACCCGGAAAAACCCGGTCGGCCTGATGATGGCGGCGACCGCCTCCTCGTCCGCGGCGGCAAGGGCTGCGGGCGTCGGGTACCGGGCAAGGAGGAGGGGCCGCACCGCTTCGACAGAGTGGTCGGTGGTCTGGGCTGAGAGAATGGTCAGGACAAGCACTTCAAAGGGGGCGCCGTAACTGATCCCGTTCTCGATCGTCGGAGGATAGCGCCCGCGGAGGGCATGATATATCAAACAGGCACGTGATCGGTCCATAAAAGTGGGGTAGGGCAGATTCGAACTGCCGTCAAAGCGTCCCAAACGCTCTAGGATGGACCAGGCTACCCTACTACCCCGCCAGCACGAATAATATCGGCGGTCTTTCCTGAAATAATTATGGTGATGGGGAATTAGAAGGGAAACAGACTGCATGCGGTGTCGCTGACGACGGTACCCGTAAAGGTGCCCTCGCAGACCGCTTCGGAAAGGTTTTCCGGCCTCCTGCCATCGATGACGACAAGGGGGATCCCGCAACGCTCGATTATCTTGGCGGCCACGATATCGATGACCGTGTTCGACCCGGCGTCCAGGCGGGCGGCCGAGATGATCCCGAGGAGTTCCTGCGGGGTCATCCGGTCGTACCGGCGTGCGTGTGCGTCCTTCTTCGGGTCGGCACTGTAGATGCCGTCGACGGACGTGCCGTTGATGACCACGTCGGCACTCACCGTCTCGGCAAGCACGGCAGAGACCGCATCGGTCGTCTGACCGGGGGTGACGCCGCCCATGACCACGATCTTGCCTGACTCGGCAAAGACCCGGGCCTCCTGATAGGAGGTGGCAACCGCGGGGTATGCGGCGTCGCCGAGGGCATACATCAAGAGAGAGGCATTGATCCGGGTTATCATGATCCCGATCTCGTCCGATGCGGCCTCGTTGATGCCGAGGGTGCGCGTGACCCCGATATAGCGCCGGGCTTCGCCGCCGCCGCCGACCACGACAAACACCTGACTGCGGGAGGCCATTTTCTTCAATACCTCGACGTACCGGGAGATAGTATGAGATTCGAGGGAGGGCACCAGTATCGAACCTCCCAGGGAGAGCACGATCTTCGTCATGGTGATCTAACCTTATATGTTTAGGAATTACGCCCATATATCTTGTTGAGATCGGTCGCCCCGGGGCCCATACCTTTTAATGGGGGAAAACTCCCATGCAGGGGCATGCATGAGGCGCACCAGTACGCACGGGTCGAGGGGGAGACGGTCAGGTGTTCGCTCTGCGCTCACCGCTGTACGATCGCCGCAGGCAAACACGGGATCTGTGGAGTGCGGATCAACGAGGACGGCGCCCTGTATGCGGCAAATTACGGGCTGGTCGCCGCAGAGGCGGTGGACCCGATCGAGAAGAAACCGCTCTTCCACTTCCTGCCCGGCACTCTCTCGTACTCCCTCGGCGGCGTCGGTTGCAATTTCCGGTGCCAGCACTGCCAGAACTGGCATATCTCGCAGGCGTCCCTCGCCGACCTCCCGCTGATGGAGATCCCGCCCGAGACCGGGGTGGAGAGGGCGCTCGCCTCGGCGTCCGCGAGCATTGCCTGGACATACAACGAACCGACGATCTGGCATGAATACGCCCTGGACATGGGAACGCTGGCGCGGGCGCGTGGCCTTGGCACGGTCTATGTCACGAACGGGTATATCACCGAGGAGGCGCTCGGCGAACTTGCGCCGATGCTCAATGCCTTCAGGGTGGACATCAAGGCCTTCACCGAGGACTTCTACAAGAAGGTCTGCCGGGCAAAACTCCAGCCCGTGCTCGACGCCACCCTCGCCGCCCACGAGCACGGGATGCACATCGAGACGGTGACCCTGGTCATCCCCGGCCTCAACGACTCGGAAGACGAGATGAAGGCCCTGATCACCTGGGTCCTCGACAACCTGGGCCCCGACACGCCGATGCACTTCACCAGGTTCCACCCTGACTACAAGATGCGCGACCTGGACGCGACGCCTTTCAGGACTCTTGAACGGATCTACAGGCAGGCAAAGGATCTCGGCGTGCGCTACCCGTACCTCGGCAATGTCCCGCCCGGGCCGTACGAGAACACGTATTGCCCCTCCTGCGGGGCGCTGCTCATCGAGAGGACAGGTTTTTCGAGCAGGTTCGTCGACCTCGAAGGGAACCGGTGCGGCCGGTGCGGGGAGAGGATCCCGGTTGTCAGGTAGGTCTGAGGGGCGGCCCCGCTTCCTCGCCGACAGGATGCTCGGCGCGCTGACACGGCACCTGCGGTTGATGGGGTACGACACTCTCTCGGCGAACGCCCTCACTCCGGGAAATCCGCGGGAGGACACGGTGCTCCTTGCCATCGCCGAGACTGACGGGCGAACCCTCCTGACGCGGGACGCCGAACTCGCGCGCCGGGCAGGGGTGCGGGGCGTGTACATCAGGTCGGCAGACGTGGCTGAGCAGGAGAGGCAACTCGTGGACCGGGATCTTATCAGGCAGGAGTTCACCTTCGACCGCTGCTCGGTCTGCAACACGCCGCTGCGGCCGGCGCGGAAGAAGGAGGTCCTCGGTGCGGTCTATGCGCCACGGCAACAGGAAGGGCTTTCTTTTTTCTGGTGCCCGATCTGTCGCCGCCTCTACTGGGAGGGGTCGCACGTGGCGAGGATGCGGCGAGAGATCGGAAAAAAAGAGGAGAGACCTAGGGCTGGTTAAAGAGGACTTCGGTCTCGACGCGGTATTCCTGATCCGGGGCCCCGCTCAGGCGTACGGTGTAGATCTTCATATCGCCCGCGACGAAGCGCTCGATGAGAATGTTTTTTGTGTCGGCGGCGTCGCCGGTCCCGGTGTCGACGAGTTTGACCACGACCGCAACGCCGGTGGCTTCGACTGTGCCCGCGTTGGTGGCCTTCACCTGTGCCAGATAGGAGAAGGGTTTGTCGACACTATACTGCGGGGTGAGGCCGAGCACCTCGACAGTTATCGCGGGCCGATCGTCGCCGGTCTGCGGGATGAGCGTGGTAACCACAGGCGTCACATCGGGCGTCACTGCCGGGGATGACGATGACGTACACCCTGCTGCGGCCAGTGCAAGGGCGATGAGAAGGAGGGCGGGGAGGATACGCATGATACACATATCCTGCCCGATGCCATTTAAACGCTACGAAGTTTAATTCCTGCCCTGTGCAACCCAATGGTCATACTGGTGCTTCCAGGAGTCTTTGTTGGCGAAGACCAGTGCTTTCATCCCTGCCGCCATCTCCGCGTGGAGTGCCTCCTGTTCAGGGTACGTGCGGCAGTCCGCGATCGCCGCGGCAAGGTCCTTCCCAAGTGCGAAGGCCTCCGTCTCGGCAGCGGCAAAGGCTTCAGGGCCCGCGACCATCTCCACGGACGCCGCACCGACTGTGTCGGCCCCGAGGACCTGGAAGACGTGGTTCAGGTACGTCGCAATATCGTCGGCACCGGCCCCCCCGGCGGTCGCAACGGCGCACCCGTACTTCCCGGCAAAGAGCTGGCAGTGAATGGCGTCGGCCATCCGGTCAAAGACCGCCTTCATCTGCGCGGAGACATTGTCGATATAGTTTGGCGAACCGAAGACAATGCCATCGGCTTCGAGCATCTTTTCATAGAGGGCCGCAAAGTCGTCCTGCTTCGGGCACGCGCCCGTCTGGTAGCAGAGGGTGCACGCGCTGCACGGCCTGACCGTGAGGGTGGTGGCGTCGATGAACTCGGTCTCTGCCCCGGCCTCCCGCGCACCGCGGAGCACGGCGGCAACAAGGCGTCCGGTCATGCTCTCCTGCCTGCGAGGGCTCCCATTGATTCCGATTATTTTCATATGTATATCAGCAAAAGATCGTACCCAGAACCCTTGAGCGTTTCGCACAGACGGCCCCGGATTGTATCTGCCCACCACTATTATGAATCTGTCAATGTTAGAAGGCATATCCTGGGATTCCACACCCGGTTACATAATTTGAGAACAATGCATGGATATTTATACTGCCACCCCTAACATATGGATGCAGCGTCAAAACTGCATAGGTAGCATAATGTACGGCAACAGAGTAGGTGGCCCGAGGGACAACTTCTCCCGCGGTCCCCGTGAGATGTTCAAGGCGGTCTGTTCAGACTGCGGTAAAGAATGCGAAGTTCCCTTCAAGCCGACTGACGGAAGACCTGTGTACTGCCGGGATTGCCTCCCCAAGCACAGAAAGCCCAGATTCTAAACATTTTAAACATTTTTTCCTTTCATTTTTTTCTGCATCTTCAGTATAGCCTGTATCGTCAGGGTGCCTATTCAGGATCACAGTCCAGGAGTCCATGCGATCTTCCTGGCCCGGGTGGTCCAGCGCCACACCTCCGAAAGGTCATTATATCATATCGTCCTATTTTAAAGACAATTCTTCCCCTTTGAAAGGATTGCGCCCGGCCGCCCGCCAAATGACCCGGTTCCGATCATGATGGCAATCTCCCGGATCGCGTAATAGTACCGACAAATATTATCTTGTAATAATTAATTTACTTTTATTCCTATTTTATATCTAAAAATGAACAGAGGATAAAGCCTATCTAGATTGAAACCCGATATATTTGATACATCAGTATATTAGACCACAAAATTGCCCCGGATAAATATCACACAATTATAATAATCTATTTTAATGTATAACATAATGTTAATGTACTAAAAAAAATTAGGAACTTTTATATGCGCCTTCCAGAAAAGATATAATGTCCCTATTCGGGGCTTGCAGTAGAGACTCTGGAGAGTTGCATCTGAAAAACCGGGTGAAATTCTCCATGAAGAAACATTCCTGCACAAAGGGTAAAAGGATGAACTGATATGGCAGCATATTCAGAAAAAATCGATCTCTATTCAGATGACGGTAAGCTGCTGAAAAGCGGCGTTACCCTCGACAAGATCAGCCCGCTGGTGAACCCGGCGACCAGCAAGATCATCGACCTGACTAAGAGAACGATTAATGTCAACCTTGGGGGCATAGAGCAGGCTCTCAAGGCTGGAAAGCTCGGTAAGGGCAAGATCAGGGGACGCGAACTGAACCTCCCGATTATGGAGAACAAGGACGCCATTGTTGCCAGGATCAAGGAAATGGTCCAGGTCGAGGAGGGTGACGACACCAACATCCTCGAGTTCAACAAGGGCAACCTCCTCCTCGTCGAAGTTCCGAAGAAACGTCTCGTGAACGCCGCCACGTATGACGCAGCGATCACCGCCGTTGCCGCAGCGACCACCTACGCGATCGTCGACCAGTTCAACATCGACGCCTTCAATGCCTCCACGGTCAAGGCCGCCTGCTGGGGCGCCTACCCGCACACAATGGACATGCAGGGTGCCCTTGTCACCTCCATCCTGTCCATCCCGCAGAACAACGAAGGCATCGGTTTTGCTCTCCGCAACGTCCCCGTCAACCACTTCGTCATGATGACCGGCAGGAACTCCCTTCAGGGCGCCGCCCTTGCGTCGACCCTCGAGACCGCCGGTGAATTCGAGATGGGCCAGGCAATCGGAGCTTTCGAGCGCAACCAGCTCCTCTGCTACGCCTACCAGGGCCTCAACGCCAACAACATGGTCTACGACCTTGTTAAGAAGAACGGCCAGACCGGCACTGTCGGTACTGTCGTCCAGTCCCTTGTCGAGCGTGCGATCGAGGACAAGGTCATTGCACCGGGCAAGAAGGGCGGATACTTCCAGTTCTACGACACCAAGGACCCGATGCTCTGGAACGCCTACGTCGCAGCCGGTACCCTCGCCGCCACCATCGTCAACTGCGGTGCAGGCCGGTTCGCCCAGGCAGTCTCCTCGACCCTGCTGTACTTCAACGACCTCATTGAACACGAGACCGGCCTGCCGTCCTGCGACTTCGGTCGCATGATGGGTACAGCCGTCGGTTTCTCGTTCTTCAGCCACTCGATCTACGGCGGCGGCGGTCCGGGTATCTTCAACGGCAACCACGTCGTGACCCGCCACGCCAACGGCGTTGCGATCCCGTGTGTGGTCGCCGCGGCATCCCTCGATGCGGGCACCCAGATGTTCTCACCTGAAGGCATGTCCAAGATGATGGGCGAGACCTACGGCAAGATCGACGTCTTCAACAAGCCGATAGACCAGATCGCCAAGGGCGTGGATCTGATTGCCTGAGTCAGCCTTCCCCCAGTGCAGGATCGTTCCCCTCCGTCTCCTGTCGCCCCAGACGACAGAAGGCCTGCTGAACCGGGTCGCAGGGGTTCCGGGAATCCGCCGGATCGTGATCAACGGTCCCGGCCTCCCGGCCATTGTCCCGTACGGCCCGGCACGCGGCCAGGCCAATCCCAATACCAACAGGCGGACGATCCAGGTCTGCGGCGCCGAATTCGAGATGAAGATCCAGACCGGCACGGTCACCCTTGAAGTCGAAGACGACAAGGTGATCGCGGCAGTGCAGGAGACGTGCGACGCGTTCTTCACCGAAATCCAGTACACGCTCCAGAAAGGCCGCCGGTTCATGAAGAGCACTCCAACCCTTGTGGACTATGCAAAATATGGTCCCGAGACAAACGAGCTCGTCATCGGACTCGTCGATCCCAGAAAGAAAGACGGCCCGATCATCATCCCGATTCCCACCCGCCCGGAGCAGGGGGAAGACTGTCAGGAAATCTCCAGACAGAATATACACCAGATTTAACCGATGAGGTGACAAAATGGCATACAAACCACAGTATGGTCCGGGAACTTCTATCGTTGCCCAGAACAGGCGCAACCAGATGAACCCCAGCTACAAACTCAAAAAGCTCCGTGACGTTACCGACGAGGACGTTGTCCTGATCCTCGGCCACCGTGCACCAGGTGCGGCCTACCCGAGCGCCCACCCGCCCCTTGCCGAGCAGCAGGAACCCGCAGACCCGATGCGCAAGCTGGTCAAGCCCACCGATGGCGCAAAGGCCGGCGACCGCGTGCGTTACATCCAGTTCGCAGACTCGATGTTCAACGCCCCGTCCCAGCCGTACCAGCGGACGTACGCAGAAATGTACCGCTTCCGCGCCATCGACCCCGGCACCCTGTCAGGCCGCCAGATCGTCGAGTGCCGCGAGCGCGACCTCGACAAGTACGCGAAGACCCTGATCGAGACCGAGATGTTCGACCCCGCCCTCGTCAGCATGCGTGGTGCGACCGTGCACGGTCACTCCCTCCGTCTTGCAGAGGACGGCATGATGTTCGACGCCCTCCAGCGCTGCGTCCTCGGTGAGGACGGCATCGTCCGCTACGTGAAGGACCAGGTCGGCGTTCCCCTCGACCGTGCGGTCGAAGTCGGCAAGCCGATGAACGCAAAGTGGCTCAAGGAGCACAGCACGATCTTCCACTCCCTTGTCGGGACTGCGCTCCGTGAAGACCCCGAGTACATCGAATACCTCCAGCGCATCCACACGCTGAGGACCAAATACGGTTTCATGCCCAAGGAGGAGTGAATAGCGATGGCAAAGATTGAGAGAGCACAGAAACTGTTCCTGAAGGCACTCAAGGAGAAGTTCCAGGGACAGGATGTGCAGTCTGAAAAGACTGAGTTCTATAACTTCGGCGGCGTCCGCCAGTCCCCGAGAAAGTGCGAGTTCATGAAGGAGTCCCGCGCCGTCGAGATGCAGCGCGGTATCTCCATGTACGACCCCGAACGCTGCCACCTTGGCGGCATCCCGATGGGCCAGCGCCAGCTGATGACCTACGAAGTCTCCGGCACCGGCGTCTTCGTCGAGGGCGACGACCTGCACTTCGTCAACAACGCTGCCATGCAGCAGATGTGGGACGAGATCCGCCGGACCGTTATCGTCGGCATGGACATGGCCCACGCCACCCTGCAGAAGCGCCTTGGCAAGGAAGTCACTCCTGAGACGATCAACGAGTACCTCCACATCCTCAACCACGCGATGCCGGGCGGCGCAGTCGTCCAGGAACACATGGTCGAGACTCACCCGGCACTCACCGACGACTGCTACGTGAAGGTCTTCACCGGCGACGACGAGCTCGCAGACGACATCGAACCCCAGTTCCTCCTGAACATCGAGAAGCTCTTCCCGAAGAAGCAGGCCGAGGACCTCAAGGCCGAGGTCGGCAAGTCGATGTTCCAGGCAATCCACATCCCGTCCATCGTCTCCAGGACGTGCGACGGCGGCACCACCTCCCGCTGGTCTGCGATGCAGATCGGTATGTCCTTCATCGCCGCGTACCGCATGTGCGCCGGTGAAGCGGCAGTCGCCGACCTCTCCTTCGCAGCAAAGCACGCCGGCGTCATCCAGATGGCGTCCATCCTCCCGGCCCGCCGTGCACGCGGTCCGAACGAGCCCGGCGGCATCAAGTTCGGCCACTTCGCCGATATGATCCAGGCCGACCGCAAGTACCCGAACGACCCGGCAAAGGCGTCCCTCGAGGTCGTCGGCGCGGGCTGCATGCTCTTCGACCAGATCTGGCTCGGCTCATACATGTCCGGCGGTGTCGGTTTCACCCAGTACGCGACCGCCGCATACACCGACAACATCCTGGATGAGTTCACCTACTACGGCATGGACTACATCAAGGACAAGTACAACGTCGACTGGAGGAACCCGTCCGCTGATGACAAGGTCAAGCCGACCCAGGACGTCGTCAACGACATCTCTACCGAGGTCACCATCAACGCCATGGAACAGTACGAGCAGTTCCCGACCATGATGGAAGACCACTTCGGCGGTTCCCAGCGTGCCGGTGTCATGGCAGCAGCCTCCGGTCTTTCCACCGCGATTGCAACCGGCAACTCGAACGCCGGTCTCAACGGCTGGTACCTCTCCATGATCATCCACAAGGATGCATGGTCCAGGCTCGGCTTCTTCGGCTACGACCTGCAGGACCAGTGCGGTTCAGCAAACTCCCTCTCCATGGAGCCTGACCGCGGCCTGATGGGCGAACTCCGTGGCCCGAACTACCCGAACTACGCCATGAACGTCGGTCACCAGGGCGAGTACTCCGCTATCGTCGCCGGTTCCCACTACGGCCGCGGCGATGCGTTCTGCCTCGAACCTCTGATCAAGATCACCTTCGCAGACCCGTCCCTGAAGTTCGACTTTGCCGAACCCAGGCGCGAGTTTGCAAAGGGTGCGATCCGCGAGTTCATGCCCGCGGGCGAGCGCTCCCTGATCATCCCGGCCAGGTAAGATCCTTACCCTGCCTTTTTTTTGCACGTCCCTCTGCAAAATACATCAATCGTGATCTGCGCCATACACTCTTCCGCACACACTGTTGCGTGAAGCGCCATTCACGCACGTGGGGTTTGTGGCCCGATTCATAGACAATATCACCCCGAATTTCTTTTTTTTGTGATATATCCAGAGATAATATATTATCCCGTTTGATATCCCCTGGAGATATTACTCCCCATACGCCGGTGCGGAGGTACCTGAAATGACCGGACCTGCATGGCCGTGAAAAGGGATTTGTAGAGAGCCTCCATACTCCGACCCTTCGGTCCCTCCTCTGGACAGAAGGGAGATTGTCGTCGCGGCCCACAGGTTCTTCGTGCTCTCTCCCCATCCACTTCGGTCCCGTACCTCCAATCCCTTCTCAGGATCTCTGCCCCGAACAAAAAACTCTCCAGGGTTCTCTTCGGGACGTGATCGCTCTTATGCGAAAGTTTACCATGAAAATGATCCAGACTTTCAATTCTGGAGTTATGGATGAGAATTTGAACACACAGATTTCTCTCATACCCGATATACGGAGAACAAAACCGCCCTCAGAACGATCGGGCTCTCTGCCTTCCCGCCCCTATCTTCGTCCCGGGGGTCCGGGGGCAGCGCCGCCGGCGTGAAAATGTGGGAAGGGGTGATGATCAGGCGTGCCGCCCCCCGACCGCAGAATCTTCACCGCCGTCTCGCACCGGGGGGCGTTGCCCCCCGGATCCCCCACGGATGAAGATAGCCGAGGGGCGGCAATTGAACAGTATCCTTCAGGTGCCCTGTTGCAAGGAGAGGAATCAAGTATCCCTCCGCACTCAGGAGAACTGCAACGAGAAATTTTCATCACGTATGCGTGAGCCCGCGGTTCATGCCCGATTCTACAAAGCCGTTTTTTCAGGTAATCCCTGAAGGTCTGGGTCTCCTGGTATCTCTAGGTGTACTGTGGGTTGCCGATGTCCTGGTAATCCCCGCACGCGTGGGGATGAACCGACATATGTCGAACACATCGCCGCCAACCCGGAGAGTTCCCCACACGCGTGGGGATAAACTGGCGGACGGCACGATCGGCGCCGAGCCCCGCACGAGTTTCCCACACGCGTGGGGATAAACTGAAACCATCTCAGCTGAGCGGGAACGGCGCCCCCAGCCCGACCACCCCTCGCTTCACAAAAAACTGTATTTCAGCTCTGAAGAAATCCTGTTCTTAAGTATCTGTGCCGGGGACTCCACCCCCGGCCATCGAAAACCTTCAGAGGAGGTTTCAAAGAACCGCCCGAAACTCCGTTTCATCAGCGATTATACAGAGCAAAAAAAAGAGATTTAGATCTCCAGATCTTCAGGGAGGATGACCGCGAAACCGACGACCCGATCGCCCTCGTCCATCTTCATGACCCGCACGCCGCGGGTGCCCCTCTTCTGGATGGAGATGCCGGAGACCGACGTCCTCATCACGATCCCTGAGGTGCTCATCAGGATGATCTCGTCGCCGTCCGATACCGCCTTCGCCGAGACGACGCCGTCGCCATAGGGAGGCTGGATGTTCCGCACGCCCATCGTGCCCCGGCCGTGGCCGCGGAACTCGTCGAACTCCGTCCTCTTGCCCATCCCCCTCCCGGTAACCGTGAGCAGGTGGTCGCGTGAGACCAGGCTCAAGGCCACCAGGTGGTCGCCGTCCCGCATCCTGATCCCGATGACACCCTGCGAGTTGCGGTGGAGCGGCCTGACCGCCTCCTCCGAGAAGCGGAGACTCTGGCCCTTCAAGGTCGTCAGGAGCACCTCCTGCGCCGCGTCGGTGACCTTCACGTCCACCAACTCGTCGCCCTCCTTCAACTTGATCGCGAGGATACCGCTCGGCCGCGGATGCGAGAACTCGTTGAGCGGGACCTTCAGCACCATGCCTCCCTTCGTCGCGAAGAAGAGGAAGTGCTCCGGGTCGAACTCCCGCACCGGGATGACCGCATTGACCCGCTCGTCCTTCAGGTCAAGAAGGTTCACGATTGCCTTTCCCTTCCCGGTGCGCGTGCTCTCCGGGATATCATAGACCTTCATCCAGTAGATCCGGCCGAGGTTCGTGAAACAGAGAAGATAATCGTGGGTACTCGCCACAAAGACATCGGTGACGACATCGTCCTCCTTCGTCGCCATGCCGATGACACCCTTCCCGCCCCGGCGCTGCATCCGGTAGGCGTCCAGAGGCATCCTCTTGATATAGTTCGTCGCCGTCAGGGAGACGAGCGCCGGCCTGTCCTCGATGAGGTCCTCCTTGTTGATCTCCCCTGCTGCCGCGGCGATCTCTGTCCGCCGCGGGTCCGCAAACTGTTCCCTGATCGCGGCGACCTCTTTTTCGATCTCGGCAAGGATATGTGGGCGGTCCCGGAGGATATCCTGCAGGCGGGCAATCTCCTTCTGGAGATCCCCCCGTTCCTCCTGGATCTTCTGCTGCTCAAGGGCGGCGAGGCGGCGGAGCTGCATCTGGAGAATGGCGTTTGCCTGCGCCTCGTCAAGGCCGAACCGGGATATCAGAGTCCCCCTCGCCTCGTCGGCACTCGGGGACGCCCTGATAGCGGCGACCACGTCGTCGATGCTTGAAAGGGCCAGGATCAGGCCATTGAGGATGTGGACTCTCTCGTTTGCCTTCCGCAGGTCGAACTCAGACCTCCTGCGCACCACCTCTATCCTGTGGTCGAGATAGTAACCGAGGAGGGCGGGTAGGCTGAGCACCATCGGTCTGCCGCCCACGATGGCGAGGTTGATGATCCCGAAGGTGTTCTCCAGGGGAGTGTGCTTGTAGATCTGGTTGAGGACGACCTGCGGCATCGCGTCCCTCTTCAGGTCGATGACAACCCTGATCCCGTCCTTGTCGGACTCGTCCCGCAGATCGGAGATCCCTTCGATCCTCTTCTCCCGCACGAGGTCCGCGATCTGCTCCACCAGATTTGCCTTGTTCACCTGGAAGGGGATCTCGGAGATGATGATCCGCGGCGTCCTGCCCTCTTCCTCGATCTCGGCAACGCCCCGGATGACGCATTTCCCCCGGCCGGTGAGATAGGCCTCGCGGATGCCGGCACGGCCCATGATCACCCCGCCGGTCGGGAAGTCCGGGCCAGGGAGGAGTTTCATCAGGTCGTCGACCGGTATATCCGGGTCGTCGATATAGGCACAGAGAGCGTCGCAGACCTCGCCGAGGTTGTGCGGCGGCATATTCGTCGCCATACCGACGGCGATCCCCGACGACCCGTTCACGAGCAGGTTTGGCATCTTTGCAGGCAGGACAGTCGGTTCCTTCGTCGACTCATCGAAGTTCGGCGTGAAGTCCACCGTCTCCTTCTCGATGTCTTCGAGCATCGCCTCGGCGAGGGGGGTGAGGCGGGCCTCGGTGTATCGCATCGCTGCAGCGGAGTCGCCGTCGATGGACCCGAAGTTGCCCTGCCCCTCGACCGGCATGCAGCGATACGAGAAGGGCTGCGCCATCTTGACGAGAGTATCGTAGATTGCGGAGTCGCCGTGCGGGTGATACTTTCCCATCACCCAACCGACGATACTCGCACTCTTCTTCGTCGGCTTTTCATGGGTGTTGCCCATCTCCCCCATGCCGTAGAGGATACGCCTGTGAACCGGCTTCAAGCCGTCCCGCACGTCAGGGATGGCCCGGCCGATGATCACCGACATCGCGTAGTCGATGTACGAGGCCTTCATCTCGGTCTCGACCGTCACCGGAATAATGGACCTGTGCGCCTCGTCTCCCTCAGATGTCAAGGTTCTTCACCTCCTGTGCATGTTTCCAGATAAATTCCCGTCTCGGCTCCACGTCGTCGCCCATCAACTTCTCGAAGATCTCGTTCGCGTAACTTGCGTCCTCGATCCGCACCTGCCTGAAGACACGGTGTTCAGGGTCCATCGTCGTCTCCCAGAGCTGTTCGGCGTTCATCTCACCAAGACCCTTGTACCGCTGAACCGAGATGCCGGTCTCGCCCATCTCGCCGAGGATTACCTTCATGTCCTCCTCGCGGTAGGCGTACCTCTCCTTCTTGCCCCGCGCCACCCTGAACAGGGGTGGCTGGGCGATGTAGACATACCCGCGCTCGATCAGTTCGGTCATGTACCGGAAGAAGAAGGTGAGGAGGAGCGTCCTGATATGCGCCCCGTCCACATCGGCATCCGTCATGATGACGATGTGGTGGTAGCGAGACTTATCGGCGTTGAAATTCTCGCCGACACCGGTACCCATCGCCGCAATGAGCGCCTGGATCTCGGTATTCTTCAGGATCTTGTGTGGGGAGGCCTTCTCGACGTTAAGGATCTTGCCCCGAAGGGGGAGGATAGCCTGGAAACGCCGGTCTCGTCCCTGCTTCGCGGAACCGCCCGCAGAGTCACCCTCGACGATATAGATCTCGCTCTTTGCAGGGTCGCGTTCTGAGCAATCCGCGAGTTTGCCGGGGAGGCCGGTGCTTTCGAGGGTGCTCTTTCTCCGGGCAAGGTCGCGTGCGCTCTGCGCCGCCTCGCGTGCCCGCGCCGCAAGGAGGGCCTTGCCGACGACCGCCTGGAGCACCTTCGGGTTCTCCTCGAAGTATTCTGTGAGGGATGAGTAGACAAGGGAGTCGACGATCCCCCGCACATTCGAGTTGCCAAGGCGCATCTTCGTCTGTCCCTCGAACTGGGGGTTGGCGACCTTGAGGGAGATGACGGCGTTCAGTCCTTCCCTGACATCTTCACCCCGGACAGTACCGCCGTTCTTGAGGAGGTTGTTCTTCTTTGCCGAGGCATTGATCGCCCGGGTGATCGCGCTCCTGAAACCTTCGAGGTGGGTGCCGCCTTCCCGCGTGTTCACCGAGTTGACGAAGGTGAAGATCTGCTCCTTGTAGGTGTTCGTGTACTGGAGGGCGACCTCGACCTCGACCCTGCTCTCCTCGTCCTTCCGGTCGACGGCGATGGGGTCCTCGTGGATACGCTCGTCGCTCTCGGTGAGGTGGCGGACGAACTCCGTGATCCCGCCTTCATAGCGGTAGCGGTCCTCCTCGCCGCTCCTCTCGTCGCGGATATCGATCGCAAGTCCGGAGTTGAGGAAGGCCAGTTCCCGCATCCTGTGGGCGAGGACATCGTAGTCGAACTCGACCGTCTCGAAGATCGCGGGGTCGGGCATGAAGGAGACCATCGTCCCGGTCAGGCGATCGCCGAACCGTTCCAGGAAGAGGGCACGGTCCTCGATGCCCTCCCACTCCCCCTCGACGCCGAAGACCCGAATGTACCGTGCCTTCATCTCGTCGAGGCTCTCCTCCCGGGAGGTGAGAGGTTCGGTCATCAGTCCGCGCGAGAAGACTATCTCATAGACCCGGCCGTCCCTGAAGACCGTCGCTCTCAGGATGGTCGAGAGGGCATTGACGACCGAGACGCCGACGCCGTGCAGGCCGCCTGAGACCTGGTACGTGTTCTTGTCGAACTTGCCGCCCGCGTGGAGGACGGTGAGCACCACTTCGATGGCGCTCTTCCCTGATTTCATCGTGTCGACCGGGATGCCGCGGCCATTGTCCTCGACGGTGCAGGAACCGTCGGCGCCGATGGTCACCCTGATCTGATCACAGAACCCTGCAAGCGCCTCGTCGATGGAGTTGTCCACCACCTCGTAGACAAGGTGGTGGAGGCCCCGTGTGTCGGTCGAGCCGATGTACATGGCGGGACGCTCACGCACCGGTTCGAGGCCCTTCAGGACGGTGATATGGGAGGCATCATAGGAATCTCTCATAGCTGCCCTCCATACAATAATAAGGGATGCAAAGTTCGTGGATTCACACAATATATTGGGTGTGAAACCACTTTAAGGTACTCGAAAACACACGATCTCTTTCCAGGAGGGGGTGCCATCACAGCCCGGCAAAAAGGTTTCAGTCGTATGTCCCGACCTGCGGGTCGGCGATCCCGAAGGAGCGGTCGACCTCGACAAGCAGGTGCCTGAGAATTCTTTTGACCTCCTCGGCGTCTTCCCTGTCCATCGTACCGGGCTGGTGCCAGATGACGCGCTTTCTCAACTGCTTGACAAGGGCGTCCACCTGCGTGCCGGCAAACTGCACGGGCACGATCAGTTCGTCGAGGTGGTCGGCCGCCCCGTAGAAGGCCTGCTCGGGGGGGAGGGAGAAATGCCGGGCGAGCGCCACCAGGGGGATCACAAAGCCCCTGCCGAATTTGCTCTCCATGAATGGGGAATGGCCCTCCTTCCAGAAAAAGGTATCACCGGGGGATCCGCACTCCCCCCGGATTCTGCGCCCTCACCTTCAGAACAGCCAGGTAAGGGTCGAGGTGGCGATGATGAGGGCGAACGTCCCGGCAAGAAACGCCCATTCGACCACCTTCAACGGTTTTTTCGTGATGAGGAGGTGGGAGTCCTTCCCATAGCCGCGGCAGAGCATGCTCGTGTAGGTCCGTTCCCCCTGCTCGAAGGACCGCAGGAAGATCGTCCCGACCTCGTAGGCGAGCATCTTCAGGCGATAGCGGTGGGGCAGGGTACGGTCGAGAGCATCGAAGCATCTGGTCTGGAGGGCCGCGTTGACCCGCACGTACATCCTCCCGAAGAGGAAGAGATAGCGGATCATCATCCCCAGGATGAGGGTGAACTCTGACGGGAGGCCGAGGCGCCCGGCACCTTCGAGCATGCCCTGCATCGTCGTCGTGGACGAGAGCAGGATGATGAAGGAGATGCAGACCAGGAACTTTGCCGCAAGGATGGTGGCGAACTCCACGGACTCGGCATAGATTGCGATGCCGAGGGGGAGGGTGACGAGGGGGTGGAACTCGGCGTAGTGCGGGTTGGTGAAGAATATCTGGAAGACGATGAGGAAGAAGCCGAAGGGCAGGACAAGGAGCAGGCGCTTGAGGTATTCTTTTGGGGAGATGTGGGATAGTGCCCAGAGGGCCGCGAAGAATGCCAGGAAGACGGCACAGGGGAGGTAGACCCCGGTCGTGTACGGGAACGCGACGGTGGCGATGATGAAGGCGAAGACAATGAGGATCTTCACCCGTGCGTCGCACAGGTGGACGGGGCTTGTCCCCTGCGCCACCTGCTCGATAGCGAAGAGTTCCTCTATCATTGCCTCCCCCGGTATGCGGAGAGGAACGCCGCCTCGACCTCGGTATAGGTGTAGCCCTCGCCGAGGGGGACGCCGGCCTCGCGCAGGGACCGCATCAGCCTCTGGAGCACAGGGATGTCGAGGCGGGTCCGCGTCAGGAGGTCGGCCTGCGAGAAGATCTCAGGCACCATCCCCGCTGCCACGACTGCGCCGCGGTCCATCACATAGACATAGTCGGCCAGTTCTGGCACCAGGTCGAGGTGGTGGGTGGAGAAGATCACCGTCATGCCGAAACGCTCGGGCAGGGTGTTGATAAAGGAGATCAGATCCGCGACGCCCTGCGGGTCGAGTCCCGCCGTCGGTTCGTCGAGGACGAGCACCTGGGGCTCCATGGCCAGGATGCCGGCGATGGCGACGCGCTTCTTCTCCCCGCCGGAGAGCTGGTGGGGCGGGCGGTCGCGCATCTCGTCGAGATCGAGAAGGCGGATTGCGCTCTCCACCCGGTGGTGGATCGTCTCCTCGTCGAGACCCAGATTTGTCGGTCCGAAGGCGATGTCCTGCTCGACCGTCGGCGCGAAGACCTGATCGTCAGGGTTCTGGAAGACGATGCCGACCATCTTGCGCACCTCCCTCTGGTTCGCCTTTGTGATAGGCTCGCCGTGGATGAGTACCTCGCCCGACGTCGGCTTCAGGATGCCGTTGAGGTGCTTGAAGAGGGTGCTCTTTCCCGCGCCGTTCGCCCCGATCACCGCTATCCGTGCCTTCCTGCCGGCAATGAAGTTCACGTTGTTCAGGGCCGGAGGCCGGTTCGGGTAGGCGAAGGTGAGGTTGCGGGTCTCGATAATATGCATCAGTACCCTGTTTGGTAAAAAAAGATATAGAGTCAGTGTTTTGAGGCAGTGACTGCCTTGCCGGCACCGAGGACGAGGAGAAGGGCAAGGAAGATGCCGACGACGACGGCGATGACCTCACCCATCTTGCCGGCCCCCTCTCCCATCGTGTAATCAGGCATGGGTGCCTCGTACTCGAAGCCGACGTCCTGGCCGACGGCTTCGGGGTCGGCGTCTTCGGGTGTCGGTCCGGTGAGACTCTTCTCGCCCAGGACAACAAGGGCCGTGCTCTCCAGGCCGTCGGGATCGCCCGCGGCAAAGAAGACGGCGGTGACGCCGATCAGGATGGCAACGATGACACCGAGGGCGACGAACTGCTTCGTCTCCATCATGCCGCCACCCCCTTGACTGTCTTCATGAGGTCAGGCCGCGCCGAGGCGATGAGGTAGATCGCACCGGCGGTGATGACGGCCTCGATGATACCGATGGCCGCATGGTAGGTGCCCATCGCGATCATGCCCTCGACGAGCGGGAAGGTGCCGGCGAGGAACATCTCGATGGATGCACAGAGTGCCGGTATGACGCAGGCGAACCAGGCGGCGACGCCTGCGGAGAGGTAAGTGTTCCCTGCAATGCCCATCACTCCTTTGTATGTGTAGAACCCGACAAACCCGCCGATGACGCCCATATTGATGATGTTGGCGCCCATCGTCGTGAGTCCGCCGTCTCCGAAGACGACACCCTGGACAAGGAGCACGAGGGTGAGGATGAAGACCGCGGCATAGGGGGAACCGAGGAGGATTGCCGCAAGGGCCCCGCCGACAAGGTGACCGGTTGTTCCCATGCCGACCGGGAGGTTGAATGCCTGGATGGCGAAGATCCCGGCGGCAAGGACGGCGATGAGGGGTACCTTCTCGTCGTCGAGTTCGTTTCGTGCCCACCGCAAGGCGAGGCCGATGAATATCAGAGCAATGACCCAGTAAATGGCGCTCTGCCAGAGGGGAATAAAGACGTCTGGAATGTGCATGGTGACCATACTTTGGTAGCACGTTCCAGAATATAAGTATTATCTATTCGCGCCGATTGCGAGTTCTTTCAAAAAAGCGCATACTGAAGGCCCGACTATTGTGCCAAGCGACATAATGATGGAGGGTTTCGTGAGAAGGCGGCGAGCAAGAATGCCGGGGCGGTCCATATCGCCGTAGCGCACGATCAGGTCGGTGATCGCGGGGTCTGCCATCTTTGCAATGAGAGCGTCTGTCTGCGCTGCGGAAAGTTCCTGTCTGAGCCGGGAAAGGCGCATGCCGAGGGCGAGTTCGCGGCCGAAATCGGCCTGCCACCTCTGTTCGTAGTCGGCGAGAGCGGCGTCGGAAAAGTCACCTCTCTCGCAACAGGAGAGGGCGACGCTGGCCGCGTGCCGCGCCGCCCGCACGCCGGTATAGATGCCGCCGCCGGAGGTCGGCTTTGCAAGCCCCGCGGCGTCGCCGACAAAGAGGGTCCGGTGGCCGTACGTCCGCGGCATCGGGCCGAGTGGGATCGTGCCGGTGACAAGGTGGGTACAGCTCGTCATGTACGGCCCGGCGAACTTCTGAAAGTCCTCCTTTACGTTGCGCATCCCGCAGAGGCCGACCCGTGCCCGCCCCTCGCCTGTCGGTATCACCCAGCCGAAGAACTGCGGGGCGGCGGCGGGGTGGACTTCCACGAAGCGGGTATCCATGTCGAGGGGGACGTCGGCCTGAATGCCGGATAGATAGACCGGCGACCGCGCCATGCCGAGCATGCGCGCCATCCCGCCCCGCGGCCCGTCCGCGGCGATATACAGCCGCGCTTCGACGTCCCTTCTCCCGAAGGCCCCGCGGGTCATAAGACGTCCTTCTTCTCTCCCGACAACGGTGGTCTTCGGCCAGAACTCGGCCCCGGCGTCTGCCGCGGCCGCTGTCATCTCGGCGTCGAGGCGTGCGCGGTCGACGACCGAGGCCTTCGTCACCCCGCCGTCGAATTTGAGCTCTGCCCCGGTGCTGGCAACTACCCTTGCGCCCTGGACCCGGTTCAAGACGGACCTTTCAGAGACCCGGCACTCTTCGAGGGCCTTGACCGAGAGGAGGCCGGCGCACTGGACGGGAAAGCCAGGAGCAGCGTGTTCCTCGATGCAGAGAACAGACAGCCCCGCATCTGCGCAGGCGCGCGCCGCCGCACTCCCTGTCGGCCCGGCCCCGACCACCGCAACGTCAAACATGCAGAGATAATCTGCCCCCCTCTCTACTTGAACATCACTATAAACATGGGATTCGTCCCTAAGGATGGAGAGACGGATGACAATCGACCTCTTCATTCCATTCTCCTGCCTGCCTTCCCGGAGTCAATCCTGAGCGGGGAACGAGCGATAGCGAGTTTGAGAAAATCTCTGATTTTCGAGGTATGGGGGCTGCGACCGAAGGGAGCACGAGAAGACGAAGTCTTCGAGTAATCCCCCGGTGACCTGTACGGGGAAGGCTCGTGGATCAGTGCATTCCTCCGGGGGGCTGTTGCCCCCCGGTCCCCCCGTGTTAGGATAGGCAGGGGTCTGCAATCCCCTCTCCAGAATCTCTGTTCCGTTTTCTCTGGATCAATCCAGAGTAGGGGTCCAGGGAGATACGAGCGGAGCGAGCTTGAGAAAGCAGAAAATGCAGAGCATTTTCCGGTTCTGGCACATCTTCGATGTGCCACGAACCGTAGGTTTTTGAGTGAACCCCCAGGCATCGGTCCAATCGTGGAAGTTCTCTCCAGAGTTGGGGCAGAGAGATCCATCGGCACCTCTTCCCAAAAATCACCCCGAGGTCAGAGGATATGGTCAGGCCTTATTGCTCTGCCGCGCCAACAGGATCAGGATGTCCGAAGTGCCCGTATTCAAGTGGAAGCAGTGTCTGGTCATCAGGACCGACATCAAGATGAGTTGCGGCAAGAAGTGTGTGCAGATGGCCCATGCCGCCATCGGCGCCTACGAGCACGCAGGAAAAGAAGCGAAGAAGGCGTGGTACTCAGAGGGGCAGAAAAAGGTGGCGCTGAAGGTCGCCGGTGAGCGGGATCTGCACGCCCTGAAGATGGCTGCCGAAGCCGCCGGCATCCCCTGCTCCCTCATTCAGGACGCGGGGCTCACCGAGATCCCGCCCGGCACCGTCACCGCCCTCGGCCTCGGCCCGGCAAAGAGCGAGGAACTCGACCGCATCACCGGCGGGCTGCAACTCCTATGATGCACACCCCCTATCCAGTGGAGGACACCCTCGGGATATCATGGTACGCCACGGAAACGCCCGGGATCGGCGGCGTCCTGAGGAAGGAACCCGAGGACTTTACGGTCGAGGAGATGCCCCTCGGCGGCCCTTTGGGAGAGGGGCCGTATCTCCTCTGCAAACTCACGAAGCGGAACTGGGAGCACCAGCACGCGATGAAGTCCATCGCGGCGGCCCTCGGCATCTCGCACAGGCGGATCGCCTGGGCCGGCACCAAGGACAAGAACGCCCTCACCACCCAGTACATCACCATCTATGGTGGCGAGGCGGAGGCCGTGAAGGACCTCCGGATCAGGGACATGGAGATCGAACCCCTCGGCATGACCCAGCACGCCCTCTCCCTCGGCGCCCTTGCGGGGAACAGGTTTGCGATCACCATCAGGGACTGCACCGCTGACGACCTTGCCGACACGGTTGCGTCCTCCGTCTCTGCGGCGGCGGCAGGGTTTCCGAACTACTTCGGCCTCCAGCGTTTCGGCGTCGTGCGGCCTGTCACCCACCTCGTCGGCCGGGAGATCCTGCGGGGCGACTACGATGCCGCGGTCGACACCTATGTCGGCCTCGCCTGCCCTGACGAGACGCCCGAGGTGCAGGAGACGCGGCGGGCCTATCTTGAGACCCGCAACGCAAAGGCGGCGATCGCCGCCTTCCCCGCCCACCTCGGCTTTGAGCGTTCGGTGCTCTCGTACCTTGCCGCCCACCCCGGCGACTCTGGCGGGGCTCTCCAGAACCTCCCGCCAAAACTCCTCTCCATGTTTGTCTCGGCCTACCAGTCCTGGCTCTTCAACCGCGTCCTCTCCCTCCGCTGCGCCGACGGCACCGGCCTCGACGAACCCCTGCCCGGCGAGCGTCTCGTCTTCACGAACGGCAGGGAGGACATCGTGACCGAAGCGAACCGTCGAATAGTCTCAGTCCATATCGGCCGCGGCAGGTGTGCCGTCGCCCTCTTCCTCCCAGGTGCCGGGTCATTCCGCACCGAGGGAAGGAACGACGAGAGGATGGCTGCGCTCCTTGCTGAGGACGGGATCACCGCAGAGCACTTCGAGCGTGCCGGTGCATTCGTGCACCTCCACTATGCCGGAACCCTCCGGCCCATCAACGTGAAAACAGAGATTGTGACGGAGGTGAAGGGACAGGACGTCTCCCTCGCCTTCACCCTCCCACCCGGCCACTATGCGACGACGATCTGCCGGGAGTTCATGAAGGCCGATCCTCTGGCGATGATCTGACGGCCGCGAGAGTGCGGGCACCCTCTATGGCGTCAAAGAGGTTGCCCACCTCATCGGCAAGGCCGATGCCGATCGCCTCCTCGCCCCGTATCAGGCGGGCCGAGGCGATCTCCGAGCGGTCCACCGGCCGCTGTGCCGTCACGTCGGCGATGAAGTCGTCGGCGCTCTCGTTCACGAGTTGTCTCGCATAGGACTGCTCTTCCACGGTCAGGGAGCGGTACGGGGAGGTCATGTCCTTCTGCTCTCCCGACTTCACCACCTCGACCTTCCTCCCCTCCGTTTCCATCCACTCGCTCTCGTCGGGGAAGAGCCAGATCACCCCGATGCTCCCGGTCATCGTATCCGGCGAAAGGTAGATCCTGTCGGTGTGCGCCGAGATCATATAGGCAGCCGAGGCGGCGACGTCTCCCATCGAGGTCACGACCGGTTTTTTCGCCCGTGCATACTCCAGATCGCGCACGATCTCCTGCGCCGCCGCCGGACTGCCGCCCGGGCTGTTGACGCGCAGCACGATCGCGCTGACAAAGGGGTCGTCGGCCGCCGTGCGGACCTCGCGCCCGACATACTCGCTCCCTGCATACCCGCCGCCCGAAAAGTCGCCGGCAAGGATCGTTCCCTCGACGCGGATGACGGCGACGTCGCCCTCACCGATCGGTGACATGAGCAATACGGTGACAGCGACGGCCGCGGCGATGAGTCCGACGACGGCAAGAATGCTGAGATTCTTTTTCAGCCTCCGCCGTTTCTGTGCGCGCTCGATATCGGCAAGGAGGCTGTTCATCACTCAGTCCCCGTAACTGACCGCGTATTCGGTCACCAGGTTGCTCCCGCAGAGGTAGTGGCGCAGGAGTCTGAGACGGATCATCTCGTCCTCCGACTCGATGTGCATCCCGCCGACAAGGGAGGGAGTGTCCTCGCCGCCCACAATGAAGGGGAGGTGGATGAGCCTGATCTCATCGACCAGGCCGTGCCTGAGCATGTGCCAGTTGAGGGTCGGCCCGCCCTCGATCATCATCTTTTTGACGCCGTAGTCTCTCCTGAGGACCGCCATCAGTTCAGGGAGGTCGATGTGCGTCTTCCCGCAGACGACGACGTCGACACCCTTCTCCCGGAGGGCGGCGACCTTCTCCGCGGGGGCCTGTTCGGAGACGGCGATCACCGTCCGGGCGTCGCGGTTGAGCACATTGGCAGTGAGGGGAATGTCGGCCATGCTCGATGGGATGACCCGGATCGGGCTCTTTCCCGGCGCCAGTCTGACGGTCAGGAAGGAGTTGTCGATGGCGATGGTGTGCGACCCCACCATGATGGCGTCACACTCTGCGCGGGTCTTGTGGAGGAGGATCTCGGTCTCATGGGCCATGTGTTTCATGAGAATTTTGCTGGAAGCGCCTCTTTTGAGCGTCAGCTTCCCGTCGACCGTGATCTCCGACATCATCAGCACGTGGGGCCGTAGTGATGGAGCAGACATAATCTCAGTCTAATATCACCCCGGGGTTTAAAAGAGGGTATGGTCAGGTATCCCGGCGAAGCAATGCTTATCCTCATGGCAGTTCTACTATCCTGTCATGAATATAACGGCGCTGAGGCCGCGTCTCATATCAAAACTCGAGCCGATCGCTGATTTTTTTGTCAGGGCCGGCATCAGTCCCAATCAGATCTCGTACCTCTCTCTTCTTGCCGGGATCTGCTGTGCGGTCGCCTTTGCCGAGCGCCTGTTTCTTCCAGGCGCCCTCCTCCTCCTTGTCTCGGCCATCCTTGACCTGGTGGACGGTACCGTGGCACGGAAGAAGCACTGCCAGACGAAGTTCGGGGCGGTCATCGACTGGGTCTTTGACAAATATGTCGACGCCCTCGCCCTCCTCGGCATCGGGCTTTCCGGTGTGGCGGTCGTCTCCGGGTACTTCCCTCTCCCGCCTGCCGCGGACTTCGCCGTCGTCGCCGTCGCCATCTTCGGCTCGATGATCAACACCTTCATCAAGCCGGTGGTCTATGCCGAGGTCGGGTTTACGGAGCGGGTGGACGGGAAGATCCACGACCCCCTTGAGGGCGTCGGTTTCTTCGGCCGTCCCGAGACCCTGATCGCTCTTATCGTCGGCGCTGCCGCGGGTTTCCCCGGGCTTGCAGTGATCCTCATTGCGGTCTGCACAAATCTCTCGGCAATCCAGAGGATCGCCTACCTCTCAAGGTCGCTCCCCTGAGGCCGTGAGATCGCACCGGTGAGGTCGTCGCGGAAGGCCTGATACAGGCCGTCTGCCATTGCCGCAAGGCCGGGCATGATGATGAAGAGGGCGTACGCGATGACGATCAGTGCTACCAGCGCCCCGAGTTCGCAGAGGACGTTGTGGGCCCAGAAGAAACTCTCGTAGCCGTATTCTCCGTTGCTTGCGATCTCGGGGAGGTACGGGAACCACTGTCCTGTATACGCGAGGATCACGAAGACATTTCTCCCGATGTTGAGGAGATAGATCGTCGGGACGATGAGGAGGGCGGCGATGGCTTTCTGCCGCAGGTTGCTCGGGACTGCGGCGGCGACGCCGAGCATGATAGCGATGCTCTGGATGCCGGTACACCCGAGGATGATCTGGACCTTCAGGCCGTTCCCGGCAAACATGTCCCATTCAGGCATGGTATAGGCGATGCCAAGAGCGGAGAGGCACCAGCCGATCTGGTCGATGACGATCTGGATCAGCCATTCTCCGAGGGGCGTGTAGGCAAAGGGGAGGTACAGGAGAACAGCGACGGCCGCGGCGCGGGTGAGGTGGCCGATATGGTCGTCCCCGGCGAGCAGCCTTTTCGCCGTCACGTACAGGAAGGGGAGGGAGAGGAGGGCGAGTGTCGGGTAGAGGAAGTTGTTGATGGAGAGGAAATAGGGGACCTCCGCGAAGAGGTAGAGGGACATGGCGAGCCAGCCGCCGATACCTGCATACGGCCGGTGGCGTCCGGGTATGAGGAAGAGAACAAATAAGGCGAACGCTGCAAAGAGAAGGTATTCGTCCATCACCCACTATTTGTCCCACTCACCTAATTAAGAGTTCTTAAGGCGGCCGATCTCGCCCTTCAATCTGCGGCAAAACCTCTCTGTGCCGTGTATGATCAGCCAACCAAGCCTTAATCTTGCATGCCTCCCAATAATATCTGAATGTTATTCTGTCCAAAGTGCAACACCATGATGATCTCGTCCGGGGGGCAGATGAAGTGCCGCAGGTGCGGCTATATCCAGGCCATCGAGAGTGAGGCCGGGATGAAGATCACGACCACCCGCGTGGAGAAGGAGATCACGATCGTGGACGAGGAGGAGAAGATGAAGACCCTCCCGACGATCCAGGCCAGGTGTCCGAAGTGTGAGAATAACCTCGCCTTCTGGTGGTTGCGCCAGCTCCGCGCTGCTGATGAGAGTGAGGTGCGTTTCTTCCGTTGCACCGAGTGCGGGCACACCTGGCGTGAATACGATTAAATCCTAGGAATACCAACCTATAGAAACAGCGGGAACACACAGGTTCCTGTCCCTCATTTTCGGGCGAGGGTTGCCAAGCCAGGTCAAAGGCGCAAGGTTGAGGGCCTTGTCACGTAGGTGTTCGAGGGTTCGAATCCCTTCCCTCGCATTACTTCTGATACATTTCTGATCCTCTCACGAATGTCGTTTTATAGCATCATTCTGCTCTTCTGGCGAAATTTTTCTGGTTTTGAGTTTTTGTAGAATCAGACATGAGTCGGGAGCACGCCTCAGGCATACTGCATGAAAATTGTTCTGAGGAGTTCGTCTGGTCGACGTGCCTTCCCGCACGCTTGCGCCGGGGGCGCTGCCCCCGGACCCCCGGAATTACGATAGGACGGGGAAGGCAGAGGGCGAACCTTTTCTGAAGGTGATTTTGTCCTCTCCATCTCCATCATGGGGTGCTCGTTGAGAGTCAAAACCTCATGAAAACCCGGAGAACGGATCTTCTGGATCATTTTCATGGTAAACCCTCATACTGAGGATATCCCCAGAGCCCGGATCGGGGCAATTTCCAGCCCCGCTCCCTCCTCCTCCTCGACACCAGGGGAGGCCGGGAGAGGGAAACATTACCCACAATCATACCGGGGGCCTGAGGACGTTGAGTCCTGCCGGATTTCGTCCTGTTCTGCCCATGGCCCCCGGTATGCCCGGATCGCAGGATCTCCCAGATATGGCCCCGAATGGGATGTGGGATCCCCTGATCGGAGGCAGATCCGGGCGTATTTGACCCGGGCCATGTCCCACGGGACCACACCCTTATGTTCTAACATGCGGGCACCACAGGATAGGATCTGCGAGACTTCTTTAGGGCCAGACTTTGTAGAATCGGGTACGAAACGGAGTTTCAGGCGGTTTTCATGGTAAACCCTCATGCTCATGTCGATAGATCCACCTGATCCCTGAGAGGAGCGCGTATCCCCGCCCAATTACAATGTCTCTCGGCGATCTGGTCGAGACGACTTCTCTCACCCCCCCGGTGGCACCAGCCTCTCCCTCTTTGTGACAGAACGGTACACCCCGCGCGGGGCGAAGACCTCGAAGCGGGCACCCCTCCCGTGCTCGCCGGTCTCCGTGATCGTGAGGTCGGTGATGGCCAGGATCTCCCGGGAGAGGTAGAGCCCGAGACCCGTGTTCTTGTAGTACTCCCGCCGGAAGATCGCCTCCTTCACCTTTGTGGGGATGCCGACGCCGTCGTCCTCGCAGACGATGGTGAACCCCCCCTCGTCCTCACGACCGGAGAACCGGATCTTTGTGAGTTTTTCGCCGTACCTGAGGGCGTTGTCCACCAGGTTGAAAAAGACCTTTTCGAGAAGGGGATCGGCATAGACCTCGACCTCGTCGAAATCAATGGAGAACTCGACCCTGCCGAGGTCGAGGCCGCGGACGGCGCGGGCGATGACCCGGTGCACATCCTGCCACTGCGGCGAGGTGACGCCGATATTCTGGTAATCGCGGGTGAACTCGATCTGGCGCTGTATTGCCCAGGTGGCTGTCTCCTCCCTGGTGATATAGTCGAGCAGCGTCGGGTCTGTCGTCTCCATCCTGGCGAGTTCGATGTATCCCCGCAGCACCGTGATCTGGTTGAGGATATCGTGCCGCGTGATGCTGGAGAGGAGGTTGAGTTTTTTGTTCGCCGTCTGGATCGCCGTCTCCGCCTGCTTGCGTCCGGTGATGTTCCGCGCCACGAGGACCACCAGGTCCTCCGTCATCGGGGAGATGACGGCGGCAAACCAGACCTCCTGGTTCCTGACCCGCATACCGTACTCGATCGCAACCGGCTCCCCTGTCTCCAGTGCCTGCAGGATAGCGCCGGGGATCGTCTCTGCCTGCATTGACGGGAACACCCGGTCAAGCGTCTTTCCGCACACCTCGCCGGCCGGCCTGAAGAGAGGGGGCGGGTTCGTCGGTGCGACCTTCAGGCAGTGCCCCTCTGCATCAAGGACGACGACGATGTCGGTCATGCCCGACAACACCGCTCTCAACTCGGTTTCCGAAGCGCTGAGCGCCTCTTCAGCCTGCTTGCGCACGATGTACCCCCCTATCCGCTGGGCGATACTGGCGATGAGGCTCCGCTCTTCTTTTAAAAACGGTCCCTCGTTGCGCTCAGGCCGTTCTTCCCGGTACCCGACCTCTATTGTGCCTGCCTCCCTGTCATTGACCAGAATCGGCTGGCGCTGCATCCACGCCGTCTTCTGGAAGGCAGCGGTCTGGTACACCCTCCCGTCCAGGGTGATCCGGGCGGCCGTCACCTCAGGGTACTGCCATGCGTCGGGTATGACGTCCACGACCGTCTGCATCAATGCATCGAACCCTGTCTCGGGTTTGCCCAGGATCTTCGAGATCGTGTACAGGCATTTCAGTTCTTTTACCCGTTCGTTCAGGTCGTACGTCTTTTTCTTCAGCGCCTCTTCGGCGTCCCTGCGTGCGGTGATGTCGCGGACGATCGCCTGGACAGAGATCTCGTCTCCCAGCTGGATCCGGTTCAGGCTCACCTCCGCATAAAATGGCCGCCTGTCGTGGGTGCGACAGTTGCACTCAAAGAACTGCGCCTCCCCGGCGATCGCCCCCCTGATCTTCTCGGCGACCTTCTCCTTCGAGTCGGAGCCATCCGGCTGAACCGGCGGTGAAAAAACAGAGAGAGCACTGCCGACAAACTCGTCCCGGGTACACCCGAACATCTCCAGGGCCCGGGGGTTGCAGTCGGTGATCCGGTCGTCCAGGATGAGAATGATCGCGTCATTGGCATATTCAAAGAGCGACCTGTACTTGATCTCGCTCTCCTGCAATGCCTGTTCCGCATGCCTGAGGTCGGTGATGTCGTGGATCCCCTCGATTGCGCCGATATTTTCCCCTGATTCGTCGTACAGTGGGGCGGCAAACGCCTGCAGGATCACCTCCCTTCCCTGTGGCCGTGCGTCGGCGCTCTCGGCAATGAGGAAATCACCGGACCGTGCAATCCGTGTATACCCACGCCTCTCCAGTTCCCCTGCGGGAGCGGAGACGAGGTCGAGCAGGAGAGGTCTTTTGTCCCCGAAGAACGGGACCGCATATGCATACTCCCCCTTCCCGATGATCTCGGCGGCCGCAACGCCGGTCATCTCCTCGATCGCTCTGTTCCAGGCGATCACCTTCCCGTCACGGTCGACGGCGAAGATCGCATCCGGCATGGAATGGATCAGGTCGGCAAGATGACGTGCCTCCTCGGCCTTTTTCCGCTCGGTGATATCCACGATAGCCACAATGCTCTGGCGTGCCCCCGGCATCATCGCAGCGGTGACGAGCACGTTCCTGACAGTCCCGTACCTGTCGCAGAGATGGCACTCGAAGACCCGTGGAGCAGACTCAGACTCAGTCCAGCGCAGGCGGTGATACTCCATCAGTCTCTCCAGTTCTGCCGGGTCCGCGACAAAGTCCGTCCATCTCATCCTGTCTTCCACGTCTTCCTTCGTACAGCCGCTGATCTTCTCGAACTCCCTGTTGACGAGGGAGATCGTGGTGTCCTCCTCGACGATGATCAGGGGACTGCCGCTGTTCTCGAAGAGTGTCCGGTACCTGTCTTCAGACGCCTTCAGCGCTTCCTCGGCCTTCTTGAGCCCGGAGATGTCGGTGATGACGTCGGCAAGGTAGAGAGGCCTTCCGAAATCGTCGGGTATCACAAAGAAGTTTTCAATAGTCGGGATATGTTCTCCCTGCGCGTTGACGAGAGTAAGCTCGCCCACCCACTGCCCCTCTTCGAGAACGGCGGGAATGATCTCTTTCTCCAGCCTCTCCGCGATCTCGGGGGAGTAGTACCTGAAGAAAAACGTGTCCTGGATCTCCACCGGTTTCGCCATTCCAAGCAACCGGCAGAGCGTGGGATTGGCATAGGTGATGCTGCCGTCCAGCGTCGCCATCCCGAGACCCTGCCCTGACGCTTCGGTAAAACGCTGGAAGATCCGTATCCTTTCCTCTGCCTGTTTCCGCTCGGTGACGTCTTCGAGAGTCTCCACCGCACCGATAACCTCTCCTTCTTCATCCCTGATCAGGGCGGCGGTGAAATACAGCCATGTCCCGTCCTCACCCAGGGTGGGAAAGAAGTCGGTCGCCTCGTAGGCGCCTCTGACGAGACCTGACGGTGCGTACTTCCCCTTATACCACCTGGCGATCATGCTCTCCTCGCCTTCGCCGTCGATGAGCAGGTCTGCAAGGCACGGTCGTTCTCTCGGGTAAAATGCCCGCCAGTGCTCGTTCGTGCCGACAATATCTCCGGTCTTGATGCCGCTGTACGCTTCCAGCGCCCCGTTCCAGTACACGACACGGTGGTTTCTGTCGATCACAAACTGGGGGATCGGGGACCCTCGTGCGATCGCATGCAGGCGGGCGGATTCTGCCTGTTTGTAGCCGGTAATGTCCCTGAGGGATTCGATCGCCCCGATGATCTCTCCTCGACTGTCATAGAGAGGAGAGGCCTTCCCACACAGGGAGGCCCCGCGTCCCCTGTTCAGGGAGGGGATGGTCATCTCGGCGACAACCGTGTCGCCTTCGCGCCTGAACATCTCGTACTGCACCTCAGGTTCCGCTTCTGGTTTCATGACAAGATCGATCAGGCCGGATATCGCTTTCCCGTAGAAGGGGACGGCATATGCGTGGTCCCCCTTCCCGAGCATCTCCTCCTTCCGTGCCCCGGTCATCTCTTCGATGGCGCGGTTCCATGCGATGACCCTGCCGCCGCGGTCGATGACGAAGGTGGCGTCAGGGAGGAAATCGACGATGTCGAGGAGTTTCTGGTGTGCCGCCTCTGTTTCTTCCTCCGCTTTTTTCCGCTCGGTAACATCCCTGATAGACTCGATCGCACCTGTGACGTTCCCCTTTGTATCGTACAGCGGGGACGCGATGAACCAGAGATAGGCCCCTCTTCCGTCATAGAGGTGGGGAAGGAAAAATTCGGAGATAAGTTTGGTGCCGCTCTGTACGACGCGGGGATATTTCGTCTCAATATCCTCGCCTTCCTTCAGGACAAGGTCGATCAGGACGGGCCGTCTCTCCCCGTAAAAGGGGATGCCGTACTCGAAGTCTCCCTTCCCAAGGATCTCTTCGCTCCGGACGCCGGTCATCTCCTCCATCGCCCTGTTCCAGGCGATCACCGTCCCGTCGAGGTCGATGGCGAAGGTGGCGTCGGGGAGGAAATTGATCACGTCAGCCATCCGCCGTCTGGACTCCGCGAGTTCGTCCCGCGTCTGTTTCCGCTCGATGGCCAGTTTGATCTTGTGCTCCAGTTCGGCAAACTGGGAGACCGGATCCCCCCCTTTCTGGAGATAAAAATCTGCCCCGCTGTTCAGGGCCTCGATCACCACCTCTTCCCTGCCCCTGCCGGTGAAGAGGATGAAGGGGAGTTCGCCGAAATGGGTGCGTATATGTTTGAGGAGTTCAATGCCGTCCATTCCGGGCATCTGGTAGTCAGCAATGACGCCGTCATATTTCCCGGCCTGCATCATGGCGATCGCCTCTGCGGCCGAGAGTGCGGTGTCGACGGAGAGATGTCCCGACCGCTCAAGGAAGAGTCTACCGATATCAAGGAGCGCCGGTTCGTCGTCAACGTAGAGAACAGAATACATGTGTGCTTGGTTTGTGTCTGGCGGTCACTATCTCCAGTCCCCTATATCAGTCTGCCGATAACGGAGCACGCCGCTGCGGTTCTATTGTCCCGGTCTCTTTCCGGCATAGTTTCATGATGCCTGAAGGATCAGCACCTGTCGGCGGGGTTGGTGCGATGAGTCTTGTGATTGCTTTTGTCGGGTCGAAAGGCGCCGTGATGGCAGGCGACATGCGGGAGATCTTTTTCTGGGACGACGAGACCGCCGTCCTGGCCCTGGAAAAAGAACTGTATGGTGGCGACCTCGTAACCGACGACGACCTGTACAGGCGGGCCGAGGCGCTTGGCGTGGGCGTCGTCGTCAGGGACGGCCGGGAGAAGGTGAGAGAGCAGGACGGTGTCCTTGTCGGCGAGGTGAGGGAGACCATGGGCGGGACGGTCAGGGCACGGAGGCTCTATGTCACGGCAGGGCGGTACGTCCTTGCCGAGTTTGAAGGATCGTGCGGCAGGCTGACCGGAAAAGGTACGGGCAGCACTTTCGTCGTCCTCGGGAACCGGATCGCGCAGGATATTGCCCTCGTTTCCATCAGGGGGGGGTGGAAGGACGGCGGCACGGAGGACGCTGTCAGGGTGATCATCCTCGCGATGAAGAAGGCGGCGGCGGCCACCGCATCGGTGAGCAAACGGTTTGTCCTGATCAGGACGGAGGCCGGGGCCGATCTCGACGCTCTCCTTACCCGGGACCTCGGGGAAGGAGAGGTCGGCATGAAAAACACCTCCGGTATTTTTCGTAAAAATGCCTGAATAGCCTTCCCGTTCAAAAGGGGTCTGAGGGAAAAACCCTAGTACCTCGGGTATTCCCTTCTGGGACGGGGTGGCTGTGCTTCTTCCACCCGTAAGGTGCGGCCGACGAATTCTGTCCCATTCGTGGCGTCCCTTGCCTTCTCGGCCTCCTCCTTTGTACTCATCTCGACGAACCCGAACCCCTTGTCTCCAATAATTTTAACGCTTTTTACATCTCCGTAGCTGGAGAAGAGGTCTTTCAAATCTTCTTCGGTTACCGAATATGTCAGGTTTCCGACATACAACCTGCTGCTTTCCATTTCTATCCCGCCGCTACATGATCCTTCGCGGTGATAATAGTATGTGCTCCCCGTGCCGGGGTGGTCATCTTCTGAACGGTACCCGGGCGAGAGGTCGCGGAAAAAAGAGGGGGGGTTCTGCGGAGGGGAGCATCGATCGACCGCCTTTCCCCAAGGCACAGACGGGGGGACTACTCGAAAATCAAGATTCACGGAAGATCGAAGATCTTCCTTCACCGGGAATCTTCAATTCCCTGTGTTCTCGAACTCGCTATCGCTCGTCCCCCGAAAACCTACGATGTGCCACAGACTGAAGGGTTTCGAGAGGGGGGGACAGCGCCCCCCATCCTGCCACTCCAGAAAAAAGAAAATATTACGGCAGACCGATCGACCGTGCCCGGCAGCGCTGCCAGACAACGCGGCCGACGACCTTGAAGGTCTGTTCGAGTTCGTCGAAGTTGGGGATGTTGTTCTCCTTGAGGATCTTCTTGCCCGCGTCCATGCACTCGCCGCCGAGGAGGGTGCCGACGACGAGGTTGTTCGTCTTGCCGGTGAAGGAGATGATCTGCTTCGCAAAGTCGGCCGAGTCCAGGACAAGGTTCGGGAATCCGATCACGAAGGCGATGTCCCAGAGGTCGGAGTGCCGCGCCAGGATGTCGAAGACCTGCTCGAAACGCTTCTCCGAGGCGTCGCCGAGGAGGTCGAGGGGGTTGGCATGGCTCCAGTAGTCAGGGAGGATCTGGTTGAGTTCTTCCAGGATCGCGGGCGGGAGTTCGATAAGGTCGACGCCGTACATCTCGGCATAGTCCGAGGAGAGAACGGCGAAACCGCCGGCATTGGTGATGACGATCGCCCGCCGTCCCCTGGGGTAGCCGTTTGGCGAGGAGCAGAGTTCGGCAACCTCGAAGGCGCCCCTGAGTGCCCTGACCGGGATCACGCCCGCCTCCCTGAAGGCCTCCATGTACACTTCATACGAGCCCGAGAGTGAACCCGTGTGGGAGGACGCCGCCTTCTGCCCCTTCTGCGAGGAGCCCGACTTGATCGCAACGACCGGCTTCTTCTTCGCCACCTCGCGCACGATCTCCATGAACTCCCGTCCGTCAGGGAGCTGCTCGATGTAGAGAATGATCGACCGTGTACTCTTGTCCTGCCCGACAAATGTCAGGTAGTCGAGGAAGTCGAGGTCGGCCTGGTTGCCCACCGAGAAGACCGCCGAGAAACCGATGTCCTGCTTGAGGCTCCAGTCCACGACAGTGTTGATGATGGCGCCGGACTGCGAGATGAAGGCGACCGAACCGGGGTTCGGCGACTCGTGTACATAGGTGGTGTCCAGGCCCCGCGGCGGGATGATCATGCCAAGGCAGTTCGGCCCGATGATCCGGATATTGTATGAGCGTGCGATATCGAGCATCCGGTCTTCGAGCACCTTGCCCTCAGGCCCGGTCTCCTTGAAACCGGCGGTGATGACCACGACGAGGGGGATACCCTTCTCGCCGCACTCCTGCATCACCTTTGGCACCTGGACGGCAGGGACGGTGATCACGGCGAGGTCGACCGGGTTCGGGATCGACGTCACCGTCGGGTAGGCCTTGAGCCCCTGCACCTCGGTGCGCTTGTTGTTCACCGGGTATATCTGGCCGGGGAAGTGGAGGAGGTTGTGGAGGACGGCAAAGCCCATCTTTGTCGGTTCTGAGGAGGCTCCGATGACCGCGACCGACCGTGGGGTGAAGTATTCGGGCGGGACAGGGGTGCGTTCCGTCCTCACCTGCGGGCGGTACTCGTCGTCGATGATGACTCTCGCGTCCACGGCGCAGGCGCCCGACTCATAGAGCCTCAGGGGGTTGATGTCGAACTCCACCACCTGCGGGTTCTCTTCGAAGAACCGTGCGACGCCGCTGATGATCGTCACCAGGGCCTCCTCATCCTTCGGCTTCATGCCGCGGTAGCCGCTGATGAGGGGATAGGCCTTGATCTCATGGATCATCGACCTGATCTCGCACTCTTGAACAGGGATGATGCGGAGGGTGACGTCCTTCATGAGTTCGACGAGTGTCCCGCCCATGCCGAAGGTGATCACCTTGCCGAAGGCCGGGTCGGTCTTGCCGCCGAGGATCAGTTCGAGGCCGGGTTTTGCCATCTCCTCGACGATGACGCCCTTGATCTCGGCGTCAGGGTTATATTCCTTCGCCGACTCGACAATCTTCGTAAAGGCCTTCTTAGCCTCGTCTGCACATGAGATCCCAACAACCACGCCGCCCGCATCGCTCTTGTGCACGATCTGGGGGGAGATGATCTTCATGACGACCGGGTATCCGCAGGCCGACGCCGCTTTGGAGGCCTCTTCAGGACTGGTTACAATCTTGAAGCGGGGGGTCGGGACGCCGTACTTCTGGAGGAGTTCGTACCCCTCTGCCTCGCTGAGCATTCTTTTTGCCATAAACTTCCTCTCTTCTGGGTGGGAATTGTTCCCAACAGCGGGAATTGCGTCCGAACCGCACGCTCCTCTATGATCCTGATAAAGCATATACTGTTTCGGATGGGGGATTGGCGGTTCCGAACTCGTTCATATTCCGTTCATGTGCAGGTGTGAAATATGTATTGAGTTGATACCATAGTGTCGGAGTCTCCCCTTTAAGACCTTTTTGAATTTGTGGAAGCGAGTGTCGGCGATCGTCGATAATTCTGGCATCCCTGAGAGGGGGTTCAGGGTATATGCAGGGCAGATTTCGTGCAATTCCGGGATTTTTTTAAAAACTGCGTCTCACATGGGCGATGCGCGATCTATCACTGACGATCATGTAGTTTTCCCGGCGCGCTTCAATTCCCATGTATCTAACTCCGTTTCCTGAAAAACCGAAAAATTCTTTGAACCACAAAATATTTAATAAAACCATCACATTCGATCATGTAAAATCGGAGGTGAGCATGACAGAGCAGGATTTTGCTGTGCCCCTGGAGGCGCCGCGATATTATGAACCTGACCCCTCGTACAGGGAGAGATCATGGATCGGAGATTACAGGGCGGCGTACCAGAAGTACCTTGAGGATCCCGAGGGGTTCTGGAGGACTCGCGCGGCAGAGATCGAATGGTTTGAGCCGTTCGACCGCGTCATGGACTGGGACTTCCCCTATGCGAAGTGGTTCCTGAGCGGGAAACTCAACATCACCCACAACTGTCTCGACCGCCATGTGCGGGACGGGCGGGCCAACAAGGTCGCCGTCTTCTGGAGGGGGGAAGAGGGGGAGGAGAAGGTGTACACCTACAGCCAGCTCCTCAGGGCTGTCTGCCGCTTTGCCAACGCCTTAAAAAAGATCGGCGTCAGGAAAGGGGACCGGGTCTGCATCTACATGCCCGTCGTCCCCGAACAGATCGTCGCCATGCTTGCCTGTGCACGGATAGGGGCCGTCCACTCGGTTGTCTTCGGGGGGTTCGGCGTCGGCGCCCTCAACCAGCGGATCCGCGACTCGGGCTCGAAGGTCGTGGTCACGGCCGATGTCTCCATGCGGCGGGGCAAGGCGATCCAGCTCAAGTCCATCGTCGAGGAGGCCGTCGTCAATGCCCCGAGCGTCGAGGCCGTTGTCGTGCTGCGGCGCGACCGCCCGAAGGTCGAACTCCACTCAGAGATGGAACTCGACTTCGACGAACTGATGGAGAACGAGCCCGCAGTCTGCGAACCCGAAGTGATGGACGCCGAAGATCCGCTTTTCCTCCTGTACACGAGCGGGACGACAGGCACCCCGAAGGGGATCATCCATACCTGCGGCGGCTACGCGGTCGGCACCCAGTACACGACGAAGTACGTCCTCGACCTCAAAGAGGACGACGTCTACTGGTGCACAGCCGATCCGGGCTGGATCACCGGCCACAGTTATGTCGTCTACGGTCCCCTCCTGAATGGGTCCACGGTCTTTGTCACCGAGACGACGCCCGACTATCCTGACCCCGGCATCTGGTGGAAGATCATCCAGAACTACGGTATCACGGTCTTTTATACGGCGCCGACCGCGATCAGGATGTTCATGCGGGTCGGCGAGCAGTGGTCCGACAGGTACGACCTCAGTTCCCTCCGCATCCTCGCCTCTGTCGGCGAACCCCTGAACCCCGAGGCCTTCGAGTGGTTCTACCGCCACATCGGGAGGGACCGCTGCCCGATCGTGGACACCTGGTGGCAGACCGAGACAGGGATGCACATGATCACGACGATGGTCGGCGAACCGATGCGACCGGGTTTTGCAGGGCGGCCGATCCCGGGTGTCGTCGCCGATGTCGTGGACCGCGACGGCAACCCTGTCGAACCCGGCAATGGCGGCTACCTTGTCCTCCTGGAGCCCTGGCCCGCAATGCTCAGGACGGTCTACAACAATGACGAGCGCTACCGGAAGTACTGGACGACCATCAACCGGGTCTATACAGCCACCGACCTTGCGGTGAAGGGACACGACGGCAACATCATGGTCATCGGCCGTGCCGACGACCTGATCATCGTCGCCGGGCACAACATCGGCACCGCCGAGGTGGAGTCGGCCCTCGTCTCCCATGACGCGGTCGCCGAGGCGGCAGTGATCGGCATCCCCGACCCGGTGAAGGGGAACCAGATCAAGGCCTTCGTCATTCTCATAGAGGGGCATGCCAGGAGCGACCGTCTCAAGGCTGACCTCCGCTACCATGTGCGGATGACAGTCGGCCCGATCGCGATGCCCTCGGAGATCGAGTTCGTCGACTCCCTCCCGAAGACGCGGAGCGGCAAGATCATGCGGCGGGTACTCAGGGCAAAGGAACTTGGCATGGACCTCGGGGATGTCTCGACCCTGGAGGACTGAGTACCCAACTCTTTATATAGCATTTTTACGTCATTTATAACATGCACGGTACCCCAGAGGAATCCCTGAAAATAGAAAACATCGTTGCCTCTGCCAAAGTAACCGATTCCCTTGACCTCCCTGTCATTTCATCGCAGATCCCCGGGGCAGACTACAACAAGAAACGTTTCCCCGGCGTGGTCATCAGGATGCAGGACCCGAAGATCGCAGCTCTGGTCTTCGGATCAGGCAAGGTTGTCCTGACCGGTGCAAAGAGCGTGGACAGCCTCACCAGGGGGCTTGAGATCCTTGGCGGCAAACTACGTGGCCTCGGGATTGCGATCGACGAGCACCTCACCTACACCATCCAGAACATCGTCACCTCTGCTGACCTTGGAAAGCCCATCAACCTGAACAAGATCGCTATCGGCTTCAACCTCGACCGCATCGAGTACGAACCCGAGCAGTTCCCCGGCCTTGTCTACCGTCTGGAGGATCCGAAGGTTGTCGTTCTCCTCTTCGGGTCAGGTAAACTGATCATTACCGGTGGCAAGCGGCCTGAGGATGCAAGACTCGCGGTGCAGAAAATTATCGATGATCTTTCCAACCTCGGTCTCCTCTAAACTATAACCTTTTTTAATTACCAGTCCAATATAATTAGGCAGGTACTTCCCCTGTGTGGCACGGTCTTCCGACTCTTTCTTCATGACCGGCACCCCGAGTGGTTCAGGGATTGTTTTTCGGTGTCCGGTCATTAAATAAAAATTATATCCATGGCTAATATTCATATATTACAAATAATAACATAATATAGGCAATTGGGTGAACACAATGAGAGCAGAAGAAGTCCTGTACTTTACGCAGAGAGAAGAAGAGTTCGCCACCCTCCTCATCGATATCGGGATCAAGCGCAATGTTTCCAAGGTCCTTGTGTACCTCGCCAACACCGATGAGGCCACGTCCCGTGAGATCGAGCGCGGCACCGACCTCCGCCAACCCGAGGTCAGCATCGCCATGCGCTATCTCAAGGAGAAAAAGTGGATCAACTCCCGCGAGAGCAAAGCGGAGAGCAAAGGGCGGCCTGTCAAGATCTATACTCTTGCAAAGCCTATCAACGAGATCATCGACGTTATCGAGAAGACCAAGAAAAAAGAAGTTGATACCCAGCTCGCCCTGATCGAAAAGGCAAGAGGGCTTATCTCCTCGTAAGAATCCTGCATCCCCCTGCTTCACCGACCATAACCGATATCTTTTCCTGGTATTCGGTGAACAATCCGCAGGTCAGGACGCCGGGGACCGTGTTCAGGCGGGTACCAAGCCCTGCCGGGTCCCCGATTGTTCCGAATGCGCAGTCAAGAACAAAGTTTCCGTTGTCCGTGATGACCGGGCCGTCTTTTTTCACTCCCTCTCGAAGGACAGGGACGCCGCCAAGGGCCCTGACATGCTGTGCGACAAGGGTCGACGCGTAAGGGACGACCTCCACCGGAACCGGCACGGAGAGGCTTTCTGCGAGTTTTGACCCGTCGACGACGATAAGAATACGCTTCGAGGCGTCGGCGACGCACTTCTCCCGCGTATGCGCTGCGCCGCCCCCCTTGATCAGGTTGAAGGCGGCGTCCACCTGGTCGGCGCCGTCGATGGTGAGGTCGATCTCAGGGTAGTCTGTGAGGTCTGCCACCCTGATGCCGGCGGCCCGTGCACGGAAAGCCGACTGGTACGAAGTCGGCACGCCGACGACAGAGATCTCCTCCTCTCTGATGCGCTCTCCTATCCTCTGGATCGCATAGTTTGCCGTCGAACCGGTGCCGAGGCCGACCACCATGCCGTCCCCCACCTCTTCCGCGGCGGCGAGGCCGGCGACCCGTTTCACTTCAAGATTATCCTGTTTTGTCATCAGAAAAGTATGGGCACGGGGGAAGATAAGGTGTACCGCCGGCCTCCTCCGGGGGGCAAAGCCCCCCGGTCCCCCCTTCATTAGGATGGGGGGTGGATGGCAATCTCCCTCCTCGGGATATCCTCTTCTCACTTCCCCGATCCTATCCTAAATCAGGGATCCGGGGGCAACGAGCGATAGCGAGTTCGAGAAAATCTTTGATTTTCGGCGTAGTCCCCCGGCCGAGAGTGTGGGGAAGGCGGTGGATCCGCACATTCCTCACTGAGATCAAAGAGGAGATATCAACCTGAGTATGAGGGTTTCTGCAAAGCCGAGAATTCAGGATGCCCTCTACCCGAAGAGATCGCGGACGCTGTCCACGCCCTTTGCCGCCGTGCAGTCGAGGGTGATCGGCGTGATGGAGACGTTTCCCTTCCTGATCGCGTGGACGTCGGTCCCCTCCTCCGCGTCCTCCACAAGGGGCCCGTTGATCCAGAAGTACGGCCTGCCCCTCGGGTCGAGGCGCCGTTCCACCCCGGTGTGGAAAAGTTTGCGCGCAAGGTGCGTCACCTCATAGCCCCCCCTGACCTGGGAGGGGATGTTCACGTTGATGACGTCTGTCCCCTCAGGGAAGCCGCGGGCAAGGATCTTCTCGCAGACGTCCCTGACAACCCGTTCAGAGTCGTTGAAACTGTTTCCGACATGGCGGGGGTCGTCGAACTTGTCCCCCTGGTCCCAGACCTGGAGGGAGAAGGCGACCGAGGGCACGCCCTGGTTCGATGCTTCCATCGCCGCCCCCACGGTCCCGGAAGTCATGATCGACTCGTACGAGAGGTTCTCGCCGATATTGATGCCGCTCACCACGAGGTCGGGCTGGAGTTTCAGGGCAAAGAGCCCGATGATCACCGCGTCGGTCGGTTTGCCGCCGACCGCATAGGCGCGGACGCCGTCCACCGTGATCTCTGTCGCCCGTATCGGTTCGAAGATCGAGATGGAACGCCCGACTGCGCTCTGCTGGGTTGCCGGGGCGACGACCGTCACATCGGCGATCGGGGCGAGCGCCCTGTATGCCGCCCATATGCCGTTGGAGTAGACGCCGTCATCATTGGTGAGGAGGATTTTTGGTCGCATCGTTGCTGAAGGGATAGGGCCCCCTGGCAGATAGTCGTTTGCGATCAATATCTACAAAACCGGCCGGCGACAATCCTCTAGGGAATGAGGGCATTTCTTGCAGAATATACGGTCTTCCATGACCCGGCCCTGGCGGCCGAGGGGAAGGCCATGATGACGGTGCTCAGCGGGAGTTTCTCGCGGTGCGGCTACGAGGTGGTCACCCCCCGCGGCGGCGACCTGATGGCTGAGATCGAGGCGCTCGCGCCCGAATGCGACGTCGGTCTTGTGATCGCCCCCGACCACCTCCTTGCGCCCCTCACGAAGAAGGTCGAGGACTGCACTGAGAACCTCGGGTGCAACTCTCTGAACGTCGCCCTGTGTGCGAATAAAAAACGGTCCCTGAAGGTCCTCGCCGCCCACGGCATCCCGGTCCCTGAGGAGCGGACAGAGGGGTTGAAGGTGGTCAAGCCGGTGTACTCCTGCGACACCGCGAACACCCGTCTCACCGAGGAAGCACCGGGCGAGGGTGAGATGGGCCAGGAGTATATCGGGGGCGAATCCATGTCTGTCAGCCTGGTCGTCAACCGCTATGTCGGCGAGGCCTGCCTCTTCTATACGGGACGGCCACCCCTCGTCCTCTCCCTCAACAGGCAGCACATCCCCCTGGAAGATGGTGTCTTTACCTACATGGGCGGGGAGACTCCCATCGACCACCCGATGAAGGAGGAGATTATCGAGACCGCGGTGAAGGCGGCGTCTGTCATCGGCTGCCAGGGCTATGCCGGCGTCGACCTCGTCGTCGCGGACAGGCCCTATGTCCTTGAGGTCAACCCCAGGCCGACGACAAGCCTCGTCGGCATCGCCGCCTGCATGAAGGAGGAGATCGCGCAGGTGCTTGTCGACGCCTCCCGCGGCATGGCGCCGGAGACGGTCAGCCTCACCGGCCGCGTCCGTTTCGACCGGGAAGGGAAGGTGGAGAGGCTATGATAGGGATCGACGTCGGCGGCGCGAACCTGAAGGTCGTCGATACGGACGGCGCCCATATCCACTACTGCCCCCTCTGGACAGAGGCGCCCCTTGCGGAGATGCTCAGGGGCTATGCCGGGTCAGGGGAGAACGCGGCTGTCGTCATGAGCGGCGAACTTGCCGACAGTTTTGAGGACAAGGCCGGGGGGATCAGGTTCATCGTCGATGCGGTGAAGGAAAGTTTCCCTGACGCCGTTTTTTACGGGACAGACGGGAATTTCCACGACGACGCCGTCCCCGCACTTGCCGCCGCAAACTGGCTTGCCTCTGCCGACTACCTGCGAGATCGGTATCCGGGTGCGGTCCTCCTCGACGTGGGGAGCACCACCGCGGACATCATACCCCTCGGGCGTTTCGACGACCTCCGCGGCCTCACCGACCTCCTCCGTCTCCAGCAGGGCTACCTCGTCTATACGGGGATGCTCAGGACAAATGTGGCGACACTCATCCACGCCGTCGAGGTCAACGGCGTCTTCACCCCTGTCTCGACAGAGTACTTCGCGTGCAGCGGCGACGCCCACCTCGTCCTCGGCCAGATTTCCCCTGAGATGTACACCGCGGCGACGCCCGACGGCGGCCCGGCGACTGTGCAGGCCGCGATGAGAAGGCTGGCGCGGGTTGTCTGCGCCGATCCCGCGGAGATCGGGGACGAGGCGATATATGGCATCGCCCGGCAGTTCTGGGCGGCGCAGTCAGGGATGATCCTCAGGGCCGTCTCCGAATGTGCGGCGACCCGGGGCAACGGCGCCGTCCTCTGCGCAGGGATCGGGTCGGCTCTCTTCACGAAGATCTTTGGCGGGACCGACCTCAACAGGGAACTTGGCGGGATGGCCGACGCCCTTCCTGCCTATGCGGTCCGGGAGGTGGCGTCACGCAACGGCTCACCCTGAGCCTCCTCGTCCTTCTGGGGTCCGTCCTCGTGACCGCGGTCTGTTACCTCCTCGGTCTCCCTTTTTTCTTTCTCTTCCTCTTCGTCCCGCTCGTCCCCTTCCTTTCGCCGCAGCGGGTGAAGCGGTGTCCTGTCTGCGGATGGGAAACCACAGGCCGCGAGGACTTCTGCCCCTGGGACGGGACCGGACTCGTACCTGCCGATGGCGACCGGGATGAGTGAGAGAAGCGAGTTCGGCAGCCTCAGGCCGTAGAGGAGGGTTGATGACACCGGGCCGGCGCGGCGGGCGGCATAGTTCTGCACCGACCCGCGGTCCAGGACGACCCCCATCGCCGAGAGGATGCGGGCGGCATGGTTGGCCGGGAGGTCGGCGGTGAGGACGAGGCAGAGGTCGACAACTGGAGACCCGACCCGCGTCTCCGGATAAAAGGGTGCGTCTGCGGTGCAGAATGCGCCGCATGCCGTGCAGTGGTAGCGTTTCACCCAGACCGTGATCTCTCTTCGCCCTTTCTCTCTCTGGATCACGGCGAACCGGCGCTTTTTCATATCATGGCCCCGCACCGGCCCGCCGCATGCGGGGCACCTGGTGAGGCCGGAGAAGACGACGCCGTCTATGGCCGAGATCGCTGCGACGACGAGTTCGGCGAGCATCGGCGGGATACGCACCTGCATATAAAGACCTGCGCGCCCGCCCTATTTGAGCGTGTCAGGTGTGACCAGTAAAACAGTACTATTGTCGGTTAAATAGTCTTGAAGTATTAAATCCCAGCCGCCATCCGCGCCTTCCACCACTATTCATCAAAAATTTCGGAATATGACACTATCCTTATATAATCGAACCTCAACCTCTTATCTATCCGAGGTTATTCCATGGAGAACATGAAGTATGTCCGTACAACATGCCCGTACTGCGGTACAGGGTGTTCCTTCAACCTCGTTGTTAAGGACGGAAAGGTCTGCGGCGTCCAGCCGTACCACCGCTCCCCGGTCAACGAGGGAAAGGTATGCCCCAAGGGCACCTATGCATGGGAATTTGTGAACCGTGAGGACCGCCTCACCACGCCCATGATCAAGAAGAACGGCGAGTTTGTCGAGGCAACCTGGGACGAGGCCTACGACCTCATCGCCCGGAAGCTCAAGTCATACAAGCCTGACGAAATTGCCTGCCTCTCGTCGGCCCGTACCTCCAACGAGGACAACTACGCTCTGATGAAGTTCGCCCGCGGCGCCCTCAAGACCCGCCACATCGACCACTGTGCCCGTCTCTGCCACGCTTCGACCGTCGCAGGGCTTGCCGCCTCCTTCGGCTCCGGTGCAATGACCAACTCGATTCTCGATATTGCGGAATCGAAGTGCGTCTTTATCATCGGGTCCAACACCTTTGAGCAGCACCCGCTCATCGGCCGCAAGATCGCCCAGGCCAAGATGAACGGCGCGAAGATCATCTACGCCGACCCGCGTCTCACCGCCACCGGCAAGCAGGCTGACCTGTACATGCAGTTCCGCTCAGGCTCCGATGTCGCCATCCTGAACTGTCTCATGGGTGAGATCATCCGCAATGGCTGGGAAGACAAGGAATGGGTACAGAACCGTGCAAAGGGCTATGAAGAGCTGAAAGCAGTCGTTCTGAAGGACGACTACCTGCCCGAGAACGTCGAGAAGATCTCCGGCATCCCGGCAGAGCAGCTCAAGACCGCTGCAGAGTGGATTGGAACCGCCGAATCGTCCGCCCTTCTCTACTCGATGGGTATCACCCAGCACACGGTCGGTGTCGACAACGTCAAGTCCACGGCAAACCTCCAGATGCTCACCGGCAACATCGGGAAGCGCGGAGGCGGTGTGAACGCACTCCGTGGCCAGAACAATGTGCAGGGCGCCTGCGACATGGGTGCGCTCCCGGTCGTCTTCACCGCCTACCAGAAGGTCATCGACCCGGCCGTCCACAAGAAGTTTGCCGACGCATGGGGCTTCCCCGACGGCATCTGCGAGCCGAAGAACGGCTATGAAGTCACCGTCATGATGGACGTCCTCACCGACAAGCCCGGCGACCTCAAGGCGATGTACATCATGGGCGAGAACCCGATGCTCTCCGACCCCGACCTCACCCACGTCGAGCATGCCCTCAAGAGCCTTGACTTCCTGGTCGTGCAGGATATCTTCATGACCGAGACCGCCGCCCTCGCCGACGTCGTGCTCCCGGCCACCTGCTATGCAGAGAAGACCGGCACCCAGACCAGCACCGAGCGCCGTGTCCAGATGTGGCACAAGGCCCAGGAGGCACCCGGCCAGGCAAAACTCGACTGGCAGATCATCGCCGAGCTCGCTGCTAAGATGGGCTATGCCGGGCAGTTCACCTGGAAGACGTCGGAGGATGTCTTCAACGAGATGCGCTCACTCACCCCGTCCTATGCAGGGATGACCTACGCGCGGCTTGAGCGGCCTGAAGCGCTTCACTGGCCGTGCCCCACCGAAACGCACCCCGGCACCCCGATCCTGCACATCGGCAAGTGCTCCCACCCTGATGGCAAGGGCGTCATGCACGCCATCGAGTGGAAGCCGCCAGCAGAGGTTCCGGACGCGGAGTACCCGCTCATCCTCACCACCGGCAGGTGCATCTGGCACTGGCACACCGGCTCCATGACCCGCCGCTCTGCCCACCTCGACGCCGAGGTCCCGACCGGCTGGATCGAACTCAATCCCGCGGATGCGAAGGCCCTCGGTATTGTTGACGGTGAGATGGTCAAGGCGACCTCCCGCCGCGGTACCGTCAATGTCCCGGCAAAGGTCACGAAGGACATCATGAAGGGCGTCACCTTCATGCCGTTCCACTTCGCCGAGTGCGCAGCAAACGTCCTCACTAACAATGCCCTCGACCCGATCGCCAAGATCCCCGAGTTCAAGGCATGTTCTGTGAAGGTTGAGAAGATTCAGGAGGCCTGAAAATGTCAGCAAAAGGCGATATGTATTACGCATGGTCGACCGATGCGGACCTCCTTGCAAAGGGCGAGTGCGGCGGTGCCGTCTCCTCGCTCCTCAAGTTCGCTCTTGAGAGCAAGATGGTCGACGCGGTCCTTGCCGTGAAGAAGGGTGCGGATATCTACGATGCCGTCCCGGCCCTCATCACCAACCCTGAAGAGATTGCACAGACTGCGGGATCCCTCCACTGCGGGACGCTCCTCCTCTCCAAGCTCTTCAAGAAGTACCTCAATGGCGCCAGGGACATGAAGATCGCGGTCACCCTCAAGGGCTGCGATGTCATGGGCATGTACGAGCTTGCCAAGAGGCAGCAGATCAACCTCGACAATGTCGTCATGATCGGTCTGAACTGCGGCGGGTCTGTGAGCCCGGTCGCCGCACGGAAGATGATCGCCGAGAAGTTCGAGACCGACCCGGACACCGTCCTCAAGGAAGAGATCGACAAGGGCCAGTTCATCATCGAGACCGCCGAAGGCCACAAGGGCATCAAGATGGACGAGCTCGAGGAAGAGGGCTATGGCCGGCGTGCCAACTGCCGCCGGTGCAAGATGAAGGTCCCCCGCCAGGCAGACCTTGCCTGCGGCAACTGGGGCGTCATCGGCGACAAGGCCGGGAAGGCGACCTTCGTTGAAGTTTGCTCTGAGAAGGGCGCACAGCTCCTCGACGCCGCCGCGAAGGCAGGCAAGCTTGCCACCGAGGCACCGAACCCGAAGGGTATCGAGATCCGCGGCAAGGTCGAGAACGCCATGCTCAAGCTTGGCGACTCCTGGCGTGCGAAGGACTTCGCAGCCCTTGGCGAAGGCAACGACCGCCTGAAGACGATCCTCGATGCGACCTCCCGGTGCATCAAGTGCTACCAGTGCATTGAGAACTGCCCGATCTGCTACTGTGTCGAGTGCTCCACCAAGAAGCCGTACCTGGTCAAGCCCGGCGAGGTTCCGCCGAACTTCATGTTCCACCTGATCAGGTTCGCCCACATCTCCGACTCCTGCATCAACTGCGGGCAGTGCCAGGAACTCTGCGCGATGGATATCCCGAACGCGCTCTTCATGCACGCTCTCCAGGTCGACCTCCAGGAGATGTTCGGCTTTGTGCCGGGCGTCGACATGACCCTGCCGGTGCTTGCACTGGTCGAGGAGAACGAAGAGAGGGCCCGCCTTACCGGTACAGGCAGCGACCAGATCTTCAACATCTTCCAGAAGGAGTAAATCCTTCTTTTCCCTTTTTTTCCACGGGGCGCACCAGCCTCTTTTTCTGTTGTGAGCGAAAAATGGCTCTGTGGATTCGCTCATGAGGTGACGTTTCAGGCGATCAGAGAGGAGAGATCAACCTGAGTATGACGGTTTCGCCCGAAAAACAGCACATAGAAAAATCCTGATCTCTCCTGTCGGTGCGGGGAGAATGAGCTAAAAGTATATCCGGGCGCCCGTCACACCGGGAATATCTGATCCCATGGACTCGATACACCTCCTCGGCCTTGCGGCAGGTTCGCTCACGACCCTCTCCTTCATCCCGCAGGTGGCGCAGACCCTGCGGACGCGGTCGGCGCACGACTTCTCCTATGCGATGCTCGTCTGCTTCCTCGCAGGTCTCATCCTCTGGTTCGTATATGGCATGGTCAGGGACGACCCTGCGATCATAATTGCGAACGCGGTCACGGCGGTCCTTCTGCTCTGCATCCTTGCTGTGAAGATCAGGTCGCCCTGATCATACACTCACTATTTTTATCGGGACCGCGAATATGCGGCCCCGGTCATCGGGTGGCGGCGACGACGGCATAGATGCTGTGACGATAGGGACAGGTGATCTGCGTGAAACCAGCATCCTTCATCTTCTGCAGGTATGCGGGGAGGGTGTCCGGGCAGGCGGTGTTCTTCTCCCGCCGTGCGAGCATCGCTTCTATTTCTTCGACGGGGAGACCGTTTTCCGCCATTGCCTGCCGCCAGAGACGACAGTCTGCCTCCTCTTCTTCCGGCGTCACTCCCCGGAAGACGTCGCCGTTGACAAAGACCCCTCCCGGCCGCAGGGTTGTGTGGATGCGCCTGACGACGGCGGCACGGTCGGAGTCGGGGAGGTGGTGGAGGCAGAGGGAGGTGAGGACGATATCGAACTGTCCCTCTGGCCAGATGTCCCTGAAGTCGTCTTCGAGAAACGAGACTCCCCGGAGGGCCTCTTTTCTCCGTGCCACGGCGAGCATGGCCGGGTCCATGTCGATGCAGGTGACCGCCGCCTCGGGGTTGGCACGGAGCACCATCTCTGTCACGTAGCCGGTGCCGCTCCCGAGTTCGAGGACCGAGACCTCTCCTCCGGGAACAGATGAGACGGCCGCGCCGAAAAATGCCCGTGCATCAGGGACAATTCCAACGATCAGATCCTCGTAGGCATCGGCACGGTCATGGAAGTGCTCTTCGCTCTTCATGTCCTCTCCTTTTTGAGAAACATCTCGGCATATGTGGCAAAGTGCCCGGTTGGTTCAGGATAGGTAAACTGCATCCCTTTGTTTCCGCAGATCATGCAGAGCGGCCGGGCGGCAGGGTTCATCTCTCCGTCCGGGGTGAAGAAGCGGTCATTGCCTTCGAGGTGCTCGACCTTCCCGATGACGAGCACATATTTTTCCCTGCAGATCTCCTCGACAAGTCTGCACTCCATCCATGCGATGCACCCCTCGATGCCGGGCGGGCGCACGGTTTTCGAGGGGTGAGGTGTGAGGTGCGCCTCGGCGAACTCGTCGATCTCAGGAGGATAGTTGCGGGCGCAGACCATGACCTCGCGGCTCATGTCGACGGTCGGGACATTGACGACGAACTCGCCGGTCGCCCTGATATTGTCGAGGGTGTCCCGCTTCACCCAGGAAGCAAGGACGATCTCGTCGAGAGGCCGCAGGACCGGGGTGATGTTCCCCCAGGGGGCGGCATTGAGGATGCCTTCGGGGGAGATGGTCGAGATGAGGACGACCGGCAGCGGGAGGACGCCCTCCCGCCTGTAGGGTTGCAGTTCCATGTTTCATACGTGCGATCGATTTGTTAATACTTTTTCCGAAAGATGTCCGGGATGTAGACACTTTCCGGGTGGTGGGCCCGCAGAGATCAACTGTCTCTTCAGGGGATGCATTCAGTCGATGGCGTCCTCGTCATCGGTCCCGGTGGCGCCGAGGTTCTCGTCGATGTCGTCCGGGTACGGCAGTTCGACCACCTCGGCCCCGTCGGGCAGGATGTCGCCGATTTCAAAGAACATCGTGTCCGGGTACTCGCGCTCCTCCATCTTCCCGTTGACCAACCGCACAATCACGATCATAGGTGCATTTTCCTCTGCTGATCGACATATAAACGCGGCGATCTGTGTGCGGGGCCGTGCCTCCTCCTTTCTGAGAGTGAATTTCTGGCCCGGGGCGATGCCGCGATCGTCGTCACCAACGGTGTCACCGCCGTCATGGTCGCCGTGATCAGGATAGTGAAGGTGAGGTCGGGGTGATGATCGATGTCTCCTCTTTGATCTCGTGGAGTGAACGCGGGGTCCCTGCTTTCCCGTAGTCCCCGGTCCAGGGTGGGGGGTAGGCGACTATCCCTTCTGAGGTCGGAGGTGTCATCAGTTTTTTATCTCCTGCCGGCCCTGACACATTCTTCGAGGAGCGTGTTCGTCTTCCTCTGCTCGGCGAGGATCTCCTGCTCAGTCTTCAGGACCGCCTTCATCAGGTCGAGGGCGAGCATGCTCCTCTTGAAGAGTTCTTCCTGCCGGTCCCCGAAACGTGCCTCGAAGCCGGTGAACTCGCCGGTGGGTTCTGAGACCTCGACCGTCAGATCCTCGACCGCGATCACCGGTTCGCCCCGCGCCCGCACCTCGTCGAGAAAGGCCGCAAGGGCGCTGGCCTCCCCCTCGGCCACCATCTCGACCGTGCCGTCAGGGAGGTTTCTCACATATCCCGCGACGCCTGTCCTGCCCGCGCACCCGTTGACATAACTCCTGTAGCCAACACCCTGCACCCGGCCGCGTGCGATGGCATGCACACGCAGTCTGCCTGTTCTCCCGGCAAGGGGGCTCCCTCTCTCCTGCATGGGGGGTAGTATGGAAAAAGAGGTTTATGGGGATGCCGGTCAGTCTGTCGGCAGGGTGCGGGCGGCGCTTGCCTTGAAGGAGGCGATGACGATCATGCCGGGGACAAGGCCCTCTTCATCGGCAGAGCGCCTGGTGACAAGCGCCGTGAGCGGGAAACCGCAATCGAGGTGGAGACGCACGAGCGCCCCGCCAAGGGGCACGATGCCGGCGACCTCTGCCTCGAACCTGTTCCTGGCCATGCCCGTGCCTTCGCCCCTGCGGGCGATCGCGACGTCGGCCGCCCCGACGACCACCGCCACCCTCTCTCCGGGAGAGGCGTCTGAGATGACCGCGATGTCGGCGTTGCCGACTCGCACCAGGGCAAGGCCGCCCGCGTTCTCTGTCACGGTCCCGTCGAGGATGTTCTCCATGCCGACGAAGCGGGCCACTTCGACCGACTGCGGATCCTCGAAGACCTCCCGCACAGACCCCTCCTGTGCCAGACTGCCGTCGATGACCACCGCGGCCCGCGTGGCGAGTCGCAGGGCCTCCTCCCGTGCATGGGTCACCTGCACGATGGTGAGGCCCCTCTCGCGGTGGATGCGCCCGATATCGATCATCAGCCGCTCCCGCGTCAGCGGGTCCAGCGCGGAGAAGGGTTCGTCGAGGAGGAGGATCTCGGGCTCCGCGGCAAGGGCGCGGGCGATCGCCACCCGCTGCTGCTCGCCGCCGCTCATCGTTCCCGGATAGCGGTCGGCAAGGCGTTCAATGCCGAAGGACGCAAGCAGCCTCTCCACCCGGCGGCCGACCTCCTCCTTCGGGAGTTTCTGCATCTTCGGACCGAAGGCGATGTTCTCCCGCACGGTCATGTGGGGGAAGAGGGAGTAGTCCTGGTAGACCAGGGCGATCTGCCGCTTCTCCGGCGGCACGGCCGAGACGTCCTCGCCGTGGATGAGCACCTCTCCCGCGTCAGGGAGATGGAGGCCCGCGATCGCCTCCAGGACCACGGTCTTTCCCGCACCCGACGGCCCGATGATGAAGTAGTAGTCCCCTTTCTCGATGGAGAGGGAGACGTCCTTCAGGGAAAAGTCGCCAAGGGCGAGAGAGACATGCCTAAACTCGATCATATTTCCTCCCGATAAAGCGGCTTGCTGTCCGCAGGACGATAAAGACGGTGAAACAGGCGAGGATCATCACGAAAGCGACGGTGCTGCTCTCCTTGATCCCGCTCGTCGTGAACCGGTAGTAGATGAGGGTGGAGATGACCATCGGGTAATAGGCGATCATGATGATCGCGGCGAACTCCCCGATCGCCCTCCCCCAGGCAAGGATGCTCCCGTTGAAGACGTCGCGGGCTGCAAGGGGGAGGACAACGGTGCGAAAGGCCGTGAACCGCGAGGCCCCGAGAGTCCGGGCCACGTTTTCGAGGTGGACAGGCACCTTCTCAAAGCCCTCCCGCACCGCGTTCACGAAGTACGGCGAGGCCACGAAGACCATGGCGACGACGATGCCCGGGTAGGCGTCCTCGAACGAGATGCCGACTGCATAAAATGGGGCGCCGATGAGGCCGCGGCGCATGAACAACAGGTAGACGAGGATGCCCGCCACGGTGTGCGGGAGGATGAGGGGGATATCGACGATGCTCTCCACGACTCCCTTGCCGCGGAAGTCGGTCCGTGCGAGGACATACGCGAGGGGGATGCCAAGGACGAGGAGGATGAGGACGGCGTTCAGCCCTGCTCCCATCGTCAGGACGACGGAGTCGACCACCTTCGCGTCGGAGGCGACTCTCAGGAGGTGAGGGATATCGGAGAGTTCCTTCACGGTCATCGAGAGGAGAGAGAGGACGGTGAGGCCGAGGATCACGCCGCCGATGAGAGAGAAGGAGACCAGGCAGCGGTCACGGAGTACTGAGCTCTGGGCCATGGTAAAAAAGGAGAGTTCAGGGGGATGCGGTGAGGGCCTTCAGGCCGGCCGGGACAGTGCCGAAACCGCCTGCCGGGACGATCGGGGGCTGGCCCTGTGCGTCCATGACAGCCTGCCCTTCGCTGCCGATGAGCATCTGGACGAATGCGAGGCCGCCTTCAGGGTTCTCCGCGTTCTTCGGCACGGTCGCGCCGTAGACGATCGGCTTTGCGGTCATGAGGCCGCCGGCAGTCTCGATCGTCACCTTTGCATAGTCGTCGGCGTACGTCACCGAGGAGAGGTCGATCGCCTCAGGGAGTTCGACGAAGTTGAGGCCGTTCTGGGCGGCGACCGAGCGGTACTCCCACGCATAGTCGAGGCCGCCGTTCTGGAGCATCTGGACAAGTTCGACCGACTTCGGCCGGATCTGGAAGGTGTCCTTCGGCTCGGGGGAGGTGGCGAGGATCGTGTACGTGCCGTTCTCTTCGGTCACCGTGATGTTCGAGTGCTCGGAGACGACCCTGTCGAAGATCGTGTCGTTGCCGTAGTGCTGCTCCGCGAGCTGGATCGCCATCAGGGAGCGGTAGCCGCAGGGGTCGATGTTCGGGTCGGAACAGGCCCATGCAATGTCGGGCTTCTCCAGGATGGTGTACCAGGTGTCGGCGCTGATCTCGCCGGCGTACTTGCTCTTGTTGGTGTAGCAGAGCACGATCTGGTTCTTCGCGAAGGTCACGTACCAGTCGGCAGAGCCCGGCATCATCAACTTGGGGATGAGGGTGTAGTCGGCCGATGCAAAGACGTCGGCGCTCTTGCCGAGGTCGGTGATGTCCTTGACGAGCTTGGTCGATCCGCCGGGGACGAGCCTGACATCGACGCCCGGATGCGCCGTCTCATACTGCTTTTCGAGTTCTTCGAAGGGGGCGGCGAGGCTGCCTGCATGGTAGACGGTGATGACCTGACCGGCCGCGGCGGCCGTCGTCTCTACCGGTGCGGTTGTTTCCGCAGGTGTCTGGTTGCCACCGTCGGTCTGCTGGGTGGTCGTGCAGCCGCAGAGGAATATAGCGGCGCAGAGGATCAATACCGTTGAAAATGTCACAATTTTACTATTCATGAGTTATAAACTCGATATAATTCCAGATAACTCTTTTTATGTGTGTCGAGTTAAGGAAACGCCATTAACCGGGTCATCTGTACGGCCACGATAAGCCTTAACCCTCCCTGCGCCGAACCATTCCGTACTATGTGGAAGGCGCTGGACATAGAGGAATGGAAGAACCAGCGGCGGTCCGACCTTGCAGGGGCGAAGGACGCCGTCGCCGGGATCGTCGATGCAGTGCGGAAGGACGGCGACGAGGCGCTCTACGCTCTCACGAAGAAGTTCGACCACATCGACCTTGAGGACCTTGCCGTCGCCCCCGAGGAGTTCGAGGGCGCATACGAGGAAGTGGACGACGCTCTGGTCGAGAGCCTTGCCGAGGCCGAGGCGCATATCAGGCGTTTCCACGAACTGCAGCGCAACCATTCGCTCTGGCTCGACGAGGTGGAGCCCGGGGTGATCCTGGGCGTGAAGACGACACCCCTCGACCGTATCGGTGCCTACGTGCCGGGCGGCCGGGCCGCGTATCCTTCGACCGCCCTGATGACCACGGTTCCGGCACAGGTGGCCGGGGTCGCGGAGATCTGCGTCTGCTCCCCGCCCCCGATCCATCCCCTCACCCTGGTGGCCCTCGATATCGCCGGTGTGGACGAGTGTTACCGCGTCGGCGGCGCACAGGCGATCGCGGCGATGGCCCTCGGCACGGAGACGATCGACCCTGTCCAGAAGATCGTCGGTCCGGGGAATGTCTTTGTGACGGCGGCAAAGATGATGCTGCGCGAAGAGGCCGAGATCGACTTTCCGGCCGGTCCCTCTGAGATCGGTATCCTTGCCGATGCGACGGCGAAACCCGCGTTCGTCGCGGCCGACGTGCTGGCGCAGGCTGAGCACGACCCCCATGCCGGGTGCATCCTGGTGACCACCGATCCCTCCCTCCCGGCGAAGGTCGGCGCGGAGATCAAGAGACAGATGGCCACGGCAGAGAGGCGCGCCATCATCGAGAAGGCCCTCGATCACTCGGGCTATGTGGTCGTCCGCGACCTTGACGAGGCGATCGCCGCGATGGACGACATCGCCCCCGAGCACCTCTCCATCCAGGTCGCCGACCCGATGGCGGCCCTCACCGCGGTGCGGAACGCGGGTTCCATCTTTGTCGGGCCGTACACCGCCGTCGCCTTCGGGGACTACGCCTCAGGCACCAACCATGTCCTGCCGACCGCGGGCTATGCGAAGGTCTACTCCGGGCTCGACATCCACCACTTCTGCAAGACCTCCTCTGTCCAGATGATCAGCAGGGAGGGGCTCGAGTGGCTTGGCGGCATCGTGGAAAATCTCGCCTCTGCCGAGGGCCTCCACGCCCATGCAAACTCGGTCAGGATCCGCAGGCGGAAGGACGCCTGAACCCTCTTTTTTTCGGCTCATCGGACTCTGTTGCATTCCTCTTCTGGAGTGAACATGAGGGGGTGATCACACCCTTGCCCCTACGTGATGGATCGGCAGAGGACGGGAACCCCCTCTGAACAATCACCGGCCGCCTTCCCGCCCCTATCGCAATCCCGGGGGTTCCGGGGGAACGACCAGAGTGAGCTTGAGAAGATCTTTGATCTTCGATAGCGCCCCCGGCGCGAGCGTGTGGGAAGGCATGTCGATCAGACGGGCCGCCCCCAACAGAAGAACGAGAAACTTTACCCTGCTCTCTCTCTCGCCGGGTGGAGACCCCCCGGACCCCCCACGGCGAAGATAGCCGAGGGGCGGCGAAGTGCCCGGTTCCCGGCACCCTCAAGGCCAGGAGAAGAGGAATTGAGGGTTTCAAAAGAGCCGTTCATCGTTCATTCCAGCGGGGACATTGATGTGTGGTGACTCTCTCTGGATGGGTCCGGGGGCGTCTCCAGAACTCTTTTTCCGGGTTAGTTTAACCTGTTCATTTACATTCCCGGCATTGTACCGGAATAATCATGAACAACCCCCCTGCACCGGGAGCGGTGCGCTACATCGTTGTCGACAGGGAAAGCCGGAAGACCCTCTGCATCACCCCCTCCTATGAAGAGGCCTGTCAGGTCTGGCAGGAGGAGATCGGCTACGCGGCCGAGATCCATGCCGTCCCGGCTTTATCGCGGGTGGCGTTCGTCGGGAAACAGACCCGGATCGCCGACCCCGAGGTCTGTCATCTGCCGTGGCGGGGGGTTATGCTCCCACCCTCGGCTGCAGAGTGAACCGCGGGGCAGGCCCTCACAGGGCTCAAAAAGAATGGGATGGCTCTGGAGAGTTCTTTGTCCGGAGCGCTGGTGGCGGGTGCGGCCGGTTTGATTTTCTCCCTTTTCTCGACTCCCTTTTGTCGTCCTCTCGAACCCTTCACGTTTGGAAGGGTCAGATAGAAACCTTTCAGAACCGCCAGACCGGGCCGCCGCTCCGCCACCCGTTCTTCCGGGTACCGGGTTCGGCCTCCTTCTGGTCGTCGGCCGCCTCCCGCAGGGTGGCGCTCGTCAGGTCCGCCAGGTGGACGGCCCATGCCTCCGGCGTGTGGCAGTGCACCTCGCCGTGGGGGCCGTGGTGGGCCTGGACAATATGGAGGAGGTGGGAAAATCTTTCCTCCGGGATGCGGCCGCGGAACCGGGTAAGATAGGAGACGCCGATGGTGACATGGCCGACAAGGTCGTACTCCGGTCTCGCCGTGAAGGCAAGGCCGGCCTCGTCGAAGCAGAATGCCTTCCCGATGTCGTGGAGGAGCGCCCCGGCGACGACGAGGTCGCGGTCCATAGGGATACAGGCGGCATCGCAGGACGCCGCCGCGATCCTGGCCGTCTCCAGGGTGTGCCCGGCAAGACCGCCGCGGTACTCGTGGTGCCTCGACTTTGCGGCAGGTTTCATGAAGAACCCGTCCGCGCCGGCGATCGCTTCGAGCACCAGGTCCCGCAGTGCGCCGTCGGCGATATCGCTGGCCATCGCCAGCACGCCGCTCTTCAGTTCGGCCTCGTCCACCGGCGCACAGACGAAGTCCGCCGCAGAGACCTCTTCGGGCGGCACCTCCGCAAGGTCGGCGATCCCCTCGTTCACCGAGACCTGGACCGCACCGTTGTAGGCCTTTGCAAGGCCGCGGATGCGGTAGACGGCCCCGACAGTCAGTTTTTCTGCCGCCGCAGAAACGGCCTCGCCGCATCCCTGCACGCCCCAGATGTTGCAGGCGAGGGACCCGCTCCTGTCGGCGACCTGCGCCAGGATATAGGGACTTCCATCCCTCTTCTGCTTCACCTCGGCAGACCTGAGGAGAAAGATCTCGTCGACCTCGTCCCCGTCGGCGATATCCCCGACAAAGGTTTCCTTCCGGTTGGCCATTAGAACTCCACCTCAAGCACCGCCTCTTCCTCCTCCTTCAGGTCGCCCTTCACCCTCTCCCTGTCGAAGGCATACGCGGCCGCGGGGTCGTACTCCGCGTACAGCCCGCACTTGTCCAGCACATCCACGAACTCGCGGAGGAAGATGCGGGGGATGACGTCCACCCTCCCGCCGAACCCCGTGGTGACGCGGTCGATCATCCCCTGCATAAAGCGGTGGGAGACGCGGTTCCTGTCCACCGGTGCGGCGGCGTCGGCATAGACCTCGCAGACCTTCAGAGCCGCCTCTTCCAGTTTCTGCAGGTCGAAGGGCCGGAGGCGGATCTGGGCCTGGAGGGGGTTGGCATAGTCGTCGGCGCCCACGATCTTCAGGCGGTCGTACAGGGGCGGCAGCGAGCGTATCCCCTTCGACCCCTCGAAGAAGGCCGGGGTTCCGGTGAAGAGGAAGTAGCAGTGCGGCATCTCCCCCCTGTCGACGGCGTCGACGATCTGGCGGAGGTTGCCGTAGCCCTTCGCCCGCAGGTTCGAGGGCAGGGCCTGCACCGTCTCGACCTCGTCCACCGCCACCGCGAGTCCGGCATACCCGGCCGCCCTGATGATCCGCATAAAGCCCCGCAGAAAGACGAGCGCCGAGACCTCGTCCACCTCGCCCTTCACGCCTGCCGCCTGCCGAAACCTCCGCCCCACATGGGGCTCGCCCGAGAGCCAGCCGAGCGCCGCCTGCGCGAGAGGGAAGTCCCCGGCGCAGTTTGCCGTGTAGTAGACCCTGAGCGCCGCGGCAAGGGCCGGGTTCACCGTCGAGATGTCGGCAAGGGCTGCCTCGATCCTCTCCACCGTCCCGGTCTTCAGGGCCTCGTCCTCCTCGGAGACCCCTTCGACCTCGATGATCCTCTCCTCGATCGCGAAGATCCAGTCGTCCACGATCTCTTTGAGGGCGTTCTCGTGCTCCGCGGTCCTGAGAGACGAGAGGATCCGGTAGTACAGCGCGCTCTGCTTGTGGAGAGGAGTGTCTGCCGAGATCATCACATGCGCGGTGACAAACGTCTTCTCCCGTGCGATCTCCAGTGCCCGCGCCACGAGAAATGTCTTCCCGCTCCCGTAATCTCCGCAGACGAATTTTATGTCGGCCCCTCCCGATGCGGCGAAGTCAAGTTGTCTGCCGATCACCTCTTCCTCCACCGAAAGCCCGACGGCAAGACGTTCCAGCCCTGATGCGGGCACAGTCCCGCGCCTGAGCGCATTGATGATTCCTATGCTCTCTGTCTTTCTCCCGTCCATTAACTCACTTCCCGCAGTAGACATATATCTCGCCGTGCTCGCCCTGGCCCTGTTTCTCGATCAGGGGGAGACCGGCATCGTTCACTTTTTTGATCAGGCGATTGACCACACCGCTCACCCGGCGGGTGCCGAGCACCTTGCGGAGTTCTTCCTCATTGGTCTCGCGGTGCTGGCGTAAAAAGGCGACCAGCGCTGTTTCGCGTTCGTCGAGACCGAGGTCGGGCTCTTCGACATCGTTTTTGCTCCGGTCGGCTCTGGCCGCTCGGGCACCCTCACCTTCACCATCAAAGGGAAAAACAGGCAGTTCGGCGACAGTCGCCTCCTTGCACCGCCTGACGACATCGAAGAAGGCGTCCGTGCAGGTGCGGGAGAGGTCCAGACCGTGGAGGCAGTACTCCTTGCAGCGCACATAGTCCCCTGTGTCCAGCGCCACCCTGGCCGCACAGAGGCAGACCCGTGCGAAGATCTCGGTCCCCTCGGGGCCGAGGTGGCCGGTCTCGGTCGAGAACCTCCTGACAAGTGCGTCGAGGAGCCTCCTCCTCCCTGCACCACCCTCGTCTCCGCCGATGACGGCCTCGGCCACTTTCACGAGGTCGGCAGTCCTCCGGGTGTTCGTGAGAATATGGATGAGGATCTTCTCGCACTCCCGCGTCTCGCCCTGCCGCGCCAGAAACCGGGCATATTCGATCCCGCCATTGAGGAAGTCGAGCCTGTATGCCCGGTACAGCCAGTCCCGCGCCGCCTCCATGTCACCGAAAGAGGCATAGAAAATACCCGTCCTCGTAAGGCTGACGACGTTCGGGTCACGGGAGACAGTCTCCAGGTAGCACGCCGGCACGGTCTCCGGAGAATACGCCTTCCTGAGAAACTGTTCGTAGGCGGCGACAGACATCTCCAGGGTCTCGGGATCGTCCATCCCGGCAACCCCGCCCCTGATCAATGCCTCGTAGCACTCCCGTGCGAGCTCGGTCTGCCCTGTCGCCGCGATGAGTTCGCAGGCGACGAGCTGGTAGATCGGATGAGGGCTCCGGGCGAGGAGGCGTTCGCAGGCTTCCAGAGCCTCGCGGCACCTCCCCTCAGACTTGAGCAGGAGGACATAGTCAAAGAGAAGGTCGTTGTCGGATGTGTCCCCGAGGTACCGGGGAAAGATCTTCAGGGCCGCCAGCCGGTCGAAGGCAGAGAGGGCGGCGAGGTACTGCCGCAGGAACGCCGAGTCTCCTGTCCTCCTGAAGGTCTCGACCGATGCCGCCGCGGCGTCCCGGTGCCGCCCGGCGACCATCAGGGCATCGATGTACTCGGCATCGGCATCGGTCCCGCCGAGGAGTTCCTGATAGGCCGAGAGCGCTTCCTCTCCCCTGCCGCACTCGATGAGGGCGCGGATCAGGGCGCGGGCATCCTCCTTCTTTCCCGAGACCCGCGCGAGCGCGGAGAGGATCGGAACGGCCGACATCTGATCGCGTTTCCCGGAGAAATATGCCGCGTAGGCCCTGAGAGCCTCTTCATTTGCCGGGTCGAGTTGAACCGCCCTTGCATAGGCGGCGACCGCCCGCCCGTCCCCCCGCGCCGAGAGCACCCGGCCAAGAAAACTGTGGAGGTACGAGGACTCGGGCATCTTCCTGAGGAGGTCCCTGAGGTGTGCCTCGGCTTCGTTGTATTCACCGAGGGCAAAGAGGTTTGTAGCGAGGAGTATGGCGAGGGAAGAGTCGTCTGAGCCTTTCAGAAGGCACGTGCACAGGTCGATCGACTCCCTGTACTTCCCTGCCTCATAGAGGGCGAAGGCTTCCTTCCCGGCATCGGCTGGTGGTTGATCGGTCATGCGTGGTTGCGAGTACTTCACCGCACGCCCCAATAAGGGTAGTGAAAAAAGTCTAACTCTCCCGGCACCAGACGCTCAGGCGTTGAGAAGTTCCTGCAACACGCGGGAGAGTTCATCGATCCGATACGGCTTCCCGATACTCCCGAAGAGCCCGAACTTCTTCGGGTTCCTGACAACCGGATCGTTCAGGTAGCCGCTCGATACCACCACCTTCACCGCCGGGTCGAGTTCGCGGAGGCGGGTGAAGGTCTCCTCACCGCCCATCTTGCCGGGCACGGTCAGGTCGAGGATGGCACCGTCGAAGGGCTTCCCCTCTTTCAGCGCCTCCTCAAAGCGCGTCACCGCTTCTTTGCCGTCCTGTGCCGTCGTCACCGTGTAACCGAGATGCCGGAGAATGTCGCTGGTGGTTTCGAGAATACCCGCTTCGTCGTCCATCAGCAGGATCGAGCCAATCCTGCCTGACGTTATGACTTCGGGCTTCATCTCTGCACGTACATTATGTGCTGATGATGGCAGATAAAGGGAGAAGGTTGTCCCGGCGCCGGTTTCGGACGCCACATCCATCCAGCCCCCGTGATTCTTGATGATGGGCAGGGCGACCGCAAGGCCGAGGCCGGAACCATGCTTTTTGGTCGTGAAATAGGGATCGAAGATCCGCCCCAGATGCTCCTTCTGGATGCCGACACCCTCGTCTTTCACCGTGATCCGCACGTACGAACCTATCGGAAGAGGAACGGGGTCGTTCCCGGAGACCTCCACGACCTCTGCCCCGACAGTCACTTCACCGCCGCCGGACATCGCCTGGTCGGCATTGATGATCAGTGCCTGAAGCACCTGGAGGATCTGGGCCGGGTCGGCGTCCACCGGCATCGGCCCGGGCCCGAGGTCGAGCCTGCAGGTGCTCTTCGAGCCGCGGAGGGCGTAATTTGCCGCTTCACGGATGATGTCGGCGACATCCAGCGTGTCTTTCCGGGGTTCTGTTCTGTCGGAGAAGCTGAAGAGTTGCCGCGTGATCTCGCCCGCCCGCATCGTCGCCGCCTCGGCCTCGGTCAGGCGATGATAGACGAAATCGTCCGGGGAGAGTTTCATCCTTGCGAGGTTGAGATTGCCCATGATCGAGGTGAGAATGTTGTTGAAGTCGTGGGCGATCCCGCCGGCAAGTTCGGAGAGGGAGAGGAGTTTCTCTGTCCGGACAAACTCCTCCTCGGCTTTTTTCACCTCGGTGATGTCGCGGCCGACGGCCTGGTACTCCGAGACGTCACCGTCCGGGGTGAAGATGGCCCGCAGCGTCCACTGGTGCCACCGCAGGTCTCCCTCCGGGTTCCGTGCAGTGCCGTCAAGGGTGACGCTCTGCCTGCCCCCTGCAAAAAGCCCGGCAAGGGGGGGGAGGAGGTCCTCGCAGCCTTCGGGGAGGAGTGCGGCGACGGAGGATCCAAGTATCTCGTCCCTGCTGCGGCTGAAGGAGTGGCAGCATGCCTCGTTCACGAAGGAGAGGTGCAGATCAGACCCGAACCGGCAGATCCATTCTGTCTGGTCCTCGACCACGCCGCGGTAGCGCGCCTCGCTCGCCCTGATCTCCTCCTCCATCTGCTTGCGCACCGTGATGTCCTCGGCGAGGGCGACGAGCCCCCTCTTTCCGCTGTTTTCAACCAGGCGGCCATTCCAGAGGAGGACTTTCGTCTCACCGTTTTTCGCCCTGATCAAGACCTCCATGTTCTCGATCCGGCCACAGGCGTTGAGCCTCTCATATATGTCGTGCGTGATGGCGTCTCTGGAGACGGTGTCCGGGATGAGTGTCTCCCAGACCCTATCGATGTGCTTTCCGACCATCTCGTCCCGGTCGAACCCTGTGATCTCGGCCGCCGCCTTGTTCCAGACGCTCACGTCCCCTTCCTCGTCGATGACGGTGAGGAGCATCATGGCGTTCTCGATGACACTCTCCCTGAACGAACTGAGCGCCCTTACATGCTCTTCCGCACGTTTGCGCTCCGATATCTCCAGCCCGAGGAGTTCATTTGCCCGGGTCAGTTTCTCGGTCCTTTCAAGCACGAGTTCCTCGAGGTGCGTACGGTATTTCGCAAGTTCCTCCTCGATCTCGATCCGCTCGGTGATGTCGGCGAAGGAGAGCATGATGCAGAGAGGTTCGTTCTCCTCGTCTGTCACCATGTTTGCCGATACGCTGGCATGGAAGCGTTTTCCTCCCTTCTTCTTCCCGATCAGTTCGCCCATCCATCCGCCGTTCCTGTCGATGCGGTCGAGGATCGCGGCGATCTGCTTTTTCTGTGTCCAGAACCGGTCGAGCGGCTTTCCAACCACTTTCTGGATGTTCTCGTAGTCCCATTGTTTCAGGGCCGAGTGGTTTGCAAAGACGAGGTCGCCCTCGAGGTCGGTGATGATGATCGGGTTGATCGAGGAGGTGATGGCGCTGTCCATAACCCTGAGGGCCTCTTCGATCCTCTTCCTCTCCGAGATGTCGATCGCCGACCCGATGAGTTCGACTGCCTTCCCTTCTTCGTTGCGGATTACCCGCACTTCAGAGTGGACCCAGCGGTACTTCCCGTCTTTGTGCCTGATCCTGTACTCAAAGGTCCGCTTTCCCTCCTCAAGGAGTGCACTATATTCCTCGCCCTGGACGCGCGGACGGTCAGCAGGGTGGATGTAGGTGGACCAGAACGTGGAGTCGAAGAGGATCTCCTGCGGCTCGAAACCGATGAGGCCGGTGATGTTCTCGGTCACAAAGGTGATCGGGCCCATCCCGCGTCCGGTGGTCGAGGGTTCTGCCGAGAAGATCGCCACCGGGCTTGAGGAGAGGATGTGCTGGAGACGCGACTTTGTTGATTCGAGTTCGACCTCGAGACGCCGCCGCTGGAGCGCCACAGAGGAGAGGTGGGCGAAGGTCTCGATCGTCGAGACCGATTCCAGACAGACCTCATCCCTGAGAACGACGACCACACAGCCGAAGAGTTCGTCGCCCCGTGCAATCCCCATGACATATTCTTTCCTGCCGGTGCCTTTTGCGAAGGTATCGACAATCGTACCGACCGGTCCGGCGAGGAGTTCAGACTTCCCTCTTCCTTCCAGCGGCAGGACCACGCCCCTGCCGAGGTCTTCGATGAGGTCGGCCGGTACGGAGACGGTCATGCCCCTGCAACTGCGTGCCAGGGAGTAGAGGCGGGGGGAGTGGTCCTCGTCGATACCGGAGATCGCCCGCACGGTGAGGGTCGTGTCCAGGTCGTCGTACCGGGAGACTATGGCGAGGGATCCTTCGAGGAGACTGCAGAGGCGGTCCGCGATATAGCGGTAGATCTCCTCCTCAGGCGGCAATTCGACGAATCCCATGGCCGCACTGGAAAGGAAGGAGAGTTCTCTGACGTACTGGATCTCCCTTTCTTCGGCGTGTTTACGTTCACTGATATCGCGAATGACGCCCATAACCCCGACCGGCGACCCGTCACCTGCACGCAGGGTATTGATCCGCACTTCCACCCAGACCTGACTGCCGTTGGGACGGTGTGCCTCCAGTTCCATGACGCGCGAGAGGGGTTCCCCGTCGTCTGCGGCCGTCAGGATCTCGCATGCAGCCCCGGAGAAGACGTCGCCGTCGCCCGCAGCGAAGCAGTCGGTCACCGGGTGGTCAACCAGCCCTGCGGAAGGCCAACCCAGGAGACGTTCGGTCGACGGGCTCACATAGGTGAACCTGAGGTCAGGGTCAAGGGTGAATATGACGTCGGTAGCGTTCTCGGCGATCAGCTGATAGCGGTGCTCGCTCTCCCTGAGTTCGACCTCGGTCTCGTTCTGCTCGGTGATGTCGACGAGAGATATGATGGAGTATTGTGTCCCCGGGATGAGGGAGACATTGACGATCATATCTCTCGGGGTGCCGTCTTTTGCATATGTCCGGCATTCGTAGGACTTCGGTATGTCCCCGGCCCCGCTGCGCCTGAGTTGGTGGAAGTGTCTGACCATCTGGCGGTCTTCCTCGTCGACGCAGGAGGTCCACATGAAGCCGTTCCTGAGATCGTTGGCATTATACCCGAAGAGACGCTCGAACTCGGCGTTCATCCTGACGATAGTCCCCCCGTTGTCGAGAAGGAAGGTAGCGGTCCCGGTGGTCTCAAGGAGTGTCTGGTAGGTGACCTCTGACTGCTGCGCCGCCTCCAGCGCCGTCTGCTCACCGAGGTACACCCCGATCACTCCGCTGACGGCGCGGAGGAAGGCGTCCCCGCCTGAGGGCACGGCCTCTTCTGCCGCGTGCCTGATACGGAGTTTCCCCCCGTCCCTGCCGGGAGGGATGGGAATGATCGTCTCTGTATCTTTCTTTTTCCGGTGCCCCGCCTCGGCAGGGGAGATGCCCGGGGCCTCTATCCCGATCCAGGAACACCAGGGTGCCGCCTCCAGCACCAGGCGCGCGGCCCCTGCAAGGACGTCTCCGATCTCCCGCGTTCCGTCGATACAGAGGGCGGCAAGGGCGGAGAGGCAGGATGGCCACGCGTCCGTACCTGCGCCGCCTGCGGCGCGGGACATCTCCCTCTCCCCGCACCATGCCCACTGGACCTCTGAGAGCGAGCCGTCCGGGAAGAAGGTGCCGCAGAGCCTCCATACTCCGCCGGGCGAGGGGACCACGGCCGTCGGCTGCGCTGCGGAGAGTTCGCCGAGGCGTGCGCCCACTTCGGATGCCGCCATGCCGGGCAGGAGTTCCCTTATGTTCTTCCCGCGGACAGTCTCCTTTCTGGTGCCTGTCATCTCACAGAACGTCTCGTCGGCCGTGACGACCGCAAGGTCGGGCCCGGTCGTGCAGGTACAGATGCCGCAGGCTGTGGTCAGGTTTTTCAGCCTCTTTTCATTCTGGAGGAGTGTCTCCTCGGCCTGTTTGATCCCGGTGATCTCGCGGAAGATGTCGAGTCTCAGGCCCTGCAGTGCACTCCCGGAGACGACATGGCTGGAGTAGGTGATCCACCGTGACCCGACGCCGCGCAAGGGCAACTCAGGCTCCCGGCACTCTCGGGCCTTCCGGTAGACTGCCTCGATCCTGACCCTGAAAGACTCTGGTTCCTCAAAGAGGGGAGAGAGTTCTGATTCCATGACCTCCATGACGTCTCTCCCGACGAGTTCATCTGGAGAGAACCCAAAAATACGGCCGAAAGTCTCGTTGGCATAGATGATCGTCCTCTCCTGATCGCTGATGAGGATGCCGTCCCCCGAACGGTCCATCGTCAGGAGCAGGTGGGAAATTCCTGACTCCAGACGGTCGATATTCGAACTCTCCACAGTCTATCCGCTCCCACGTCCCTTATTGACGAGGTAGCCATCAGCACTTATAATGGTTATGTATTTTCCATTTGCCGCCACCCCTATCTTTATTGCAGAGAGTATCCACTGTTGCGCCGTTTCTCTTCCTGGATCTGTGTCGAGAACCGTCTCTCACGCGCTTTTGTCTTTTGGATGCGGTGTGCGGGAGGGAAAAAAGAGGTCTTCAGGGGGAGAGGAGGGAAAGGATCGCTGCGGCGAATGCCTCCGAGGCAAAGGGGCCGTTTGCCGTGACGACCTGCCCGTCGACAACGACGGCCTCGTCCGTGAGCGTCGCGCCGCCCTGTCTGATCTCGCTGGCCGATCTCGGGCTGTTGAAGACGGTCGCTTTCTTGCCCTTTAGCACGCCTGCACGGGCGAGGACGACCGGGGAGAGACAGATCGCGGCGACGACCTTGCCCTCGGCGGCGAAGGCCTGCACGAGCCCGATCAGGTCGTTGTTGCCCCAGAGAAAGTCCTGAGACCCGATGCCGCCGGCGATGACGATCCCGTCATACGCCTCATGTGCGACCTCTGCAAAAGTCACCGTCGCTTCGGCCGCACCGCCGAGCATCCCTTCGCAGGTGCCGGTCTTTGTCGAGGCGATGACGGTCTCCACGCTGGCCACGGTGCATGCCTTCTGCGGGACGAAGAGTTCTTCATCGCGGAATCTATCCGGTGCAATGGCGAGTACGAGTTTCATACCACTCAATGGGGGATTTTTCCCAATAACTCTATCTTTGTAGACAGACGGCTGGCGCGCCTTCATTCCTTCGGTGCGGGTGCGCGTACCCGCCGGTGCATCTATCGGTCGGAAAAAGTGGAGATCACTGGTGGCCTCGGAGGTGGCCGGGGAGGGCGGTGCCGGGCCTGTACTTCTCCGCCATTGCAAGGGCGGTCTCGCGGAGGGCCTGGTGGTCGGTCAGGCAACGTGCCGGGGGAGCCTCTTTCCTGAGTATCTGGGAGGTGTTCTCCGTGATCTGGATCAGTTCTGTTGCGATCACGGCGTTGAGCCAGATGAGGTCTTCGAGCATCTCTTTCTCGGATGGATCCATGAAGGGGTATGGATCTTTCTCCTTTATGGACTTTGTAGAATTGGGCATGAAGCGAAAACACGTCTCAGGTGAACCTGATGAAAAGTATTTCTGGCTCTGTAGAAATCCTCCTACAGAGGTTGATAGTGCGTGCTGATCCTCTGTCTTCCTCTTCCCGTTCGCCGGGGGACTACACTCGAAGACCTGATGGTCTTCTCATGCTCCCTTCGATCGCAGCCACCGGACCCCCGCTCAGGATTGGTCCCGGGAAGAAAGGGTCGGAGTCCTAGAGGAGGATGCCATCCCTGCCCCTATCTTAATGGCAGGGGGTATGGGGGGCGGTAGCCCCCCTGGACCAAGCACATCTGAACAGAATTTTTCCCCTATCGCTTCAGGAAGTACTTTCCCGCGAGGGTTTACCATGAAAATGATCCAGACTTTCAATTCTGGAGTTATGGATGAGAATTTGAACACACAGATTTCTCTCATACCTGATATGCGGAGAACAAAACCGTCCTCAGAACGATCGGGCTCTCTGCCTTCCCGCCCCTATCTTCGTCCCGGGGATCCGGGGGCAGCGCCGCCGGCGTGAAGATGTGGGAAGGGTTGATGATCAGGCGTGCCGCCCCGACCGCAGAATCTTCACCGCCGTCTCGCACCGGGGGGCGTTGCCCCCCGGACCCCCCACGGATGAAGATAGCCGGGGGGCGGCAATTGAACAGTATCCTTCAAGTGCCCTGTTGCAAGGAGAGGAATCAAGTATCCCTCCGCACTCAGGAGAACTGCAACGAGAAATTTTCATCACGTATGCGTGAGCCAGGGGTTCATGCCTGATTCTACAGAGCCGTATTTCATAACATATCCTGTTCTGGTGTGCTGGTTCCGGGGGAGTTCAGCGAAGACCCGACTGTCTTCTTGCCTCCCTACGGTCGCCCTCGAAAACCTACAGTTTTCTCAAGCTTGCTCCGCTCGCACCCCCCTTCATTAAGATAGGGGTGGATGGCAGTCTCCCCTCAGGATATCCAGTTCACTCTTCCCAGGCCTGATCCTGGTTCGGGGTCCGGGGGAAGATCGCAGGGAGTCAAAAAGGTCGAATCCCTTCGCTGAACGAGCGATAGCGAGTTCGAGAAAGCCAGAGGCGCTGTAGTACCCTGGTGAACTGTGTGGGGAAGGCAGCGGATCCGCGCGTCCCCTCAGGGGATCAGGGAGATGCATCGGCCGGATTAGGGTTTTTCCAGAGCCTTTCTCTATGATTTTTTCAGGGCCGCGGGAATGATTATGCCGGAGACGGTCCCAGTCCTGATCATGGGTTATCTCCAGGAGATCGCGGCAAAAGGGCGGATGGCAAATCCGTTTTTTGTTCTGATGGGCATCGACGTCATATCTTTCGGTGGAGGCGAGACCGTGCTCTCGATGACGGTGCGGCCCGAGATGCACAACGGTGCGGGATGGTTGCAGGGCGGCATCTACACCGCCCTTGCCGACGAGGCGATGGCACTTGCCCTCACCACCCTCCTCGACGAAGGCGAGCATATCGCCACGATCTCCGAGACGACGCAGTATTTCAAGGGGGTGCGGGACGGCACCGTCAGGGCAACGGGCCGTGTCGTCAGAAAAGGTCATGCCGTCGCCTTTGCCGAAGGGGCGATCATCGGCGCCGACGGTACCGTGCTCGCGCGGACGACCGCCTCCTTTGCGGTCATGGGACAAAAGTCCTGAGCGGAGTGGATAGAAGAGGAAAATCTCGCAACTTTAGATGATTTCTGGAGAAATGCGGTTCAGCCCGGGCCGGGCTTCTCCTCTCCCCCTCCACTAGAACTATAATCCTCCGGTGAGATATAATGGGGTACGACGATATCCGCGGGGAATTTGTTTTGAAGTATATATTCGTTACTGGCGGCGTAATGAGCGGCCTTGGCAAAGGCATTACTGCGGCATCGATCGGGAGGATCCTCAAGAACCGGGGCTACCAGGTCACGGCCATCAAGATCGATCCCTACCTGAACATCGATGCAGGGACGATGAACCCCGCCCAGCACGGCGAGGTCTTCGTGCTCAGCGACGGCGGCGAAGTCGACCTCGACCTCGGCAACTACGAGCGGTTTCTCGACATCGAACTGACGCGGCCCCACAACATCACGACCGGGAAGATTTACAAGACTGTTATCGAGAAAGAGCGTCACGGCGACTTCCTCGGCAGCACGGTCCAGATCATCCCGCACATCACCGACGAGATCAAGGGCCACATCGCAAAGACTGCCGAGGCCTTTGAAAACCACGGTCACAAGGCCGAGGTCTGCCTCGTCGAAGTCGGCGGGACTGTCGGCGATATCGAGAGCATGCCGTTTCTGGAAGCGGTGCGGCAGATGCGCGGCGAGTTCCCGGCACAGGACACCGCGCTCGTCCACGTGACCCTGGTCCCGGCAGACACGATGGGCGACCTCAAGACCAAACCGACCCAGCACTCGGTCAAGGCGCTGCGCGAACTCGGTCTGCGGCCAGACATCATCGTCTGCAGGAGCGACCGCGTCCTGCCAGGCCATTCCAGGCGGAAGATCTCCGACTTCTGCGATGTCCCGATCAGCGCGGTCATCAGCGCCGCGGACGCACCCGACATCTACCAGGTGCCGATGGAGCTTGAGAAAGAGGGGGTCGCAAACGTCATCCTCGACACCCTCGGCCTGGAGAAGCGCGGCGTGGACTCCGAGTGGTATCACACGGTGACGGCCGAGTACACGAACAGGGCGACGATCGGGATCGTGACCAAGTACGGGATCGAGGACGTCTATCTCTCGATCAAGGAGGCGCTGAAGCATGCCGGCCGCGCCCTCTCGACAGAGGTGCGGATCCGGTGGCTGGACGCCGAGACCTTCGACGATCACGACCTTGCCGAACTCGACGGCATCCTTGTGCCGGGTGGGTTCGGTTCGCGGGGCGTCCCCGGCAAGATCCGCGCCATCCAGTATGCCCGGGAGCACCAGATCCCCTTCCTGGGGATCTGCCTCGGTTTCCAGATGGCAGTCGTCGAGTTCGCCCGTGACGTGCTCGGTTACCAGGACGCTATCTCCGAGGAGTTCGGGCCTGGTACGCATGTCATCGCTCTCCTGCCCGAGCAGGAAGAGGTGAAAGACCTCGGCGGGACAATGCGCCTTGGCAACTGCCAGGTCGATGTGGCGACCGGCACGACGGCCTGGGATCTCTATGGGAAGACAGGGATCATCGAGCGCCACCGCCACCGGTACGAGGTGAACCCCGACTATATCGAGGAGATCACAAAGGCGGGACTGGTCTTCTCCGGCAAGAACGGGAACAGGATGGAGATCCTGGAACTGCCTGGCCACCCGTTCTTCTTTGCGACCCAGTTCCATCCTGAATTCAGGTCGAGACCGACACGGCCGTCGCCGCCGTACCTCGGATTTGTGAACGCGTGCAAGGAAAATAAAGAGATAAAACAGTAGAGGAAATGCAATGGTGAAGGTAGAGAAGTTCGTCGAGACCGCGATCGAGGAGATCAAGAAGGAGGCCGGGAACGAGAAGGTTGTCGTCGCCCTCTCCGGCGGTGTCGATTCATCGGTATGCGCCATGCTCGCAAGCCGCGCGATCGGGAAGAACCTGATCCCCATCTATGTGGACACGGGACTGATGAGGAAGGGCGAGAGCGAGCGGATCTGCGAACTCTTCTGCGACCTCGGGTTGAAGAGGGTCAATGCAGCGGACGAGTTCTTCGCGGCGCTGAAGGGGATCACCGACCCCGAAGAGAAGAGAAAGGCCATCGGCGAGAAGTTTGTCAGGATCTTCGAGCGCGAGGCAAAGGCGACGGGTGCGAAGTACCTCCTGCAGGGGACGATCTACCCTGACAGGATCGAGAGCGAGGGCGGGATCAAGAGCCACCACAATGTCGGCGGCATGCCTGTCGACATCCTCTTCAAAAAGGTCATAGAGCCCCTCCGCGATCTGTACAAGGACGAGGTGCGGGACGTTGCCGGTGCCGTCGGCCTGCCGGCCGAGATCCAGCACAGGATGCCCTTCCCCGGTCCTGGCCTTGCGGTCCGCGTCCTCGGCGAGGTCACGCCCGAGAAGATCGCGGTCGCCCGCGAGGCGAACGCCATCGTCGAGGAGGAACTGGTGGAGCGCTACCAGCCGTGGCAGTGCTTCGCCGCCCTCCTCGGCCGGGGGACCGGCGTCAAGGGCGACATCAGGTGCTTCGGCTGGGTCGTCGCCATCAGGGCGGTGAACTCCCGCGACGGCATGACTGCCGACCCGCTGGAAGTGCCGTTCCCGGTGCTCACCGCGATCGCGGGACGGATCACCTCGGAGATCGCCGAGGTCTCCAGGGTCGTCTACGACATCACCCCCAAGCCCCCTGCGACCATCGAATACGAGTGAGGCGATAAAATCATGGAGTTAACGCGGAATTACCGGGAACTGGATGCCCGCTATTACATGCCCGCCTTCTCGCGCACGATTGAGATCGTGCGCGGGCAGGGGGCGCATGTCTGGGACGCGGACGGGAAAGAGTATATCGACTGCGTGGCCGGGATTGCCGTCTGCAGCACGGGCCACTGCCACCCCGCGGTGGTGGAGGCGATCTGTTCGCAGGCGCATGACCTGATCCACTGCTCGAACCTCTACTATGTGCCGCACCAGGCCGAACTTGCCGAGAAGATCGTTGAGATCTCGGGCTTCAAGAACGGCAAGGCCTTCTTCTCGAACTCCGGGGCCGAGGCGAACGAGGGCGCACTGAAACTCGCCCGCCTTGCCACCGGCAGGAAGAAGTTCGTCTCTTTCACCCACAGTTTCCACGGGCGGACGATGGGGTCGCTTGCCGTCACCTTCAAACCAAATATCCGCGAGCCCTTCGAGCCCCTTGAACCGGGCTGCACCTTCGTCGAATACGGCGACCTCGATGCCCTGGAGAAGGCCGTGGACGCCGACATCGCAGGCGTGATCGTCGAGGTGATCCAGGGCGAAGCCGGCGTCATTTCTGCTCCCGAAGGTTTCCTTGAGGGTATCAGGGATGTCTGCGACCGGAAGGGCGCCCTGATGATCGTCGACGAGGTCCAGACCGGGATGGGTAGGACAGGAAAGTGGTTTGCCTTCCAGCACACGAAGGCGGTGCCGGACATCGTCACGATCGCGAAGGGTATTGCAAGCGGTTTCCCCATGGGCGCGCTTGTCGCCCGCGAGGGCCTTGAGTTCAAGAAGAGCGAGCACGGCAGCACCTTTGCCGGCGGCCCCCTCGCCTGCGCAGCGGCCAGGGCGACGATCGGTGTCATCGAAGAGCTTCTCCCGTCGATACCGGAGAAGGCCGGGCGCTTTGCCCGCGGCCTTGCCGCCCACAACCCCCGGGTGCACGGCCTCATGATCGGTTTCACCCTTGGCGAGCGCTGTCCTGCCGTGCAGGCGTACTGTGCCGAGCACGGCGTCCTGATCAACTGTGCGGCAGACGGGAACATCCGCCTGGTCCCGCCTCTGGTGATCTCGGACGAGGAGATCGACACGGCTGTCGGGGTCATCAATGCAGCGCTTCGTTAGACGGCAGTACGCCGCACCCGGCGGCTACGTCTTTGCGAAGAGCGCGGAGGAGATCGCCCGCGAGAACGGCCTTGACCGTGTTGCCCGCCTGGCGAGCAACGAGAACTCCTTCCCGCCGTCTGATGCGGTGGTCGCCGCCGGCCTCGCCGCCCTGAAGGAGGGGAACCGGTATCCTGCCGGCCACCCCGACGCCATCTTCAGGGCGCTGAAGGCGGTCCAAGGCGATCACGCCTTCATCATCGGGAACGGGATGGACGGCGTGATCGAGACGGTCGTGCGGACGGTGGTCGACCCCGGCGACCGCGTCGTCGTCTCCACCCCGACATTCTCCTTCTACGGTCTTGCGGCGGCGGCGCAGGGTGCCGAAGTCGTGAACGTCCCGCGGGAACCCGACTTCTCGGTCGATGCCGGGCGCTTCATCGAGGCGTGCCGCGGCGCGAAACTCGCTTTCCTCTGCACGCCGAACAACCCGACAGGGAATGCCGTCCCCATAGAGACGGTGCGGGAGATCCTTGACGGTATCGACTGCCTCCTCTTCCTGGACAACGCCTACATCGAGTTCTCCGATATCGACTACCGTCCCCTGATGAAGGAGTACGACACTCTCATCGAGGGGCGGACCATGTCGAAGGCCTATTCCCTTGCGGGTCTGCGCTTCGGGTACGCTTTTATACCCGACCGCCTCCTCCCCCACCTTGACAGTGCGTCCACGCCCTTTGCCGTGAACACCGTCGCCCTTGCGGCGGCCGGTGCGGCCCTGGCCGATCAGGCGCACATCAGGGAGGCCGTCGCGCATGTCCGGGTGTGGAGAGAGCGGTTCGTGGCAGAGATCCCCCTGCCTGTGACGCCGTCCGACGCGAACTTTATCCTCGTCGACGTCGCACCTCTCACCGGTGATGAGGCGATGGAGCGCCTCGCCGCCCGCGGTGTGATTGTTCGGTCGTGCCGCAGTTTCCCCGGTCTTGAAGACCGCTATATCAGGGTCAGCATCGGGGCGGACTGGGAGAACGAACTGTTTCTACGCGGGATTGCAGAACTATGATGATCGGCATCACCGGTACGCCGGGCACGGGAAAGAGCACCATCGCCGGGATCCTTGAGCGGCGCGGCCATGTGGTCGTCAGGGCTGGCGAGACGGTCGGGCCGTTTGTCCTTGGCGACGACCCTGCACGCGATACGAAGATCGTGGACGAGGAAGCATGGGCGGCCGCGTTCACCCCGATAGACGGTTTTGTCGAGGGGCACCTTGCCCACCTCCTCCCCTGCGACCGTATCATCGTCCTCAGGTGCCGGCCAGATGTGCTGGAAGCGCGCCTTGTGGCCCGCGGCTATGCGGAGGCGAAGGTGCGCGAGAATGCCGAGGCCGAGGCGCTCGACGTGATCCTTGTCGAGACTCTGGAAAACTTTGAAAGGAATGTAGTGCTTGAGATCGACACGACGACGACCGGCCCTGAGGAGGCCGCCGATCTCATCGCAGGCTTTGCCGCCGGGACTGTGCCCCCGTCCTCGGGCTCGTTCGACTGGTCGGCGTACCTGCTGGAGGGTCTATGACCCTCGACCGCTTCCGCCCCTATGTCGCAGGCCTCCTGACCCCGGCGATCGGCGTTGCCAGGGCCCTCCGCCTGACGCCGAACTTCTTCTCTGTCGGCGCTCTCCTCGCCGCCTTTGCGGCCGGCCTCGCCTTTTATGAAGGGATGCTCGCCGCCGCCATCGTCCTCGTGGCGGTCAATGCCATCTTTGACGCGCTGGACGGCGCCCTCGCCCGCGAACTTGCCATCGCAAGCCTGCGCGGCGACTTCATCGACCATGTCTCGGATCGCTACGCAGACATTGTCATCATCACCGGCATCTTTGCAGGGGGTGCGGCTTCGTGGGAGATCGGGGTCTTTGCCCTCACGGGCGTCCTGATGTCCTCGTACATGGGCACGCAGGCACAGGCCCTCGGTGTCGGCCGCTACTACGGCGGCGTCCTCGGCCGTGCCGACAGACTTGTCCTCCTCATGATCGCCGGCGTCCTCGACCTCTTCCTCGGGACGACGGTCTATGGCCTCCCGTACCTCGGCTGGCTCCTGGTCTTCTTCGGGATCTTCGGCCACTATACCGCCATCCAGAGGATTGCGTATATCTGGAAGAGGATCTGAGACCTTTTTTCGGGGTGAGGAGAATCGGCGGCGGCCGACCTTTCCACCTTCGCGCCTGATTTGCACCGGGGCGGTGGAAATGATCCGGCCTCAGAAGGGGGGCGTTCCTGAGGTGTATGTGCGTACAGAGTATAGAGAAAGAAGTGTGTACAGATACCCCGGATAATTTGCACACGATCCGGAGAACACACGGCACGGTCAGCCGCGGTGCGTGTGTCATGCTGTGAAATCCGGGGTGGTGCAAACGAGGGTGATCAACGGGATTAAGCAGTCTCTTTTCTCGATCCCTGGCCGTAGGCTGCTTCTCTCTCTGGTGCAAACCCGGTGAAAAATGAAAAAAACAGGGGTTCTGTTGGATTACTGGTGCAAAGGTTCTGGAAAATCGCTCATGAAACGAAGTTTCAAGCGGTTCTTTGAAAACCAACCCGGTAGTTTTCATGGTAAATGGCTTTGTAGGAACCCTCACCTTTTCTGGGTGTGAACGTGACTCACCCGCCTTCCTACATCTTCGCACCTGGGGCTCTGCCCCCGGACCCCCAAAACTGCGATTGGGTCAGGAAGGCAAAATCAACGAACATGAAGGGGGAGTTGCCGTCCCCGGTCCCATCCTGATGCGGGGGGACCGGAAGGTGCGAGACCCCGCGAGCTTGAGAAGACCCGTAGGTCTTCGAGCGGCCGGCCTCCGCAGAGATGCTATCCAGAGGATTTACCATGAAAATGATCCAGACTTTCAATTCTGGAGTTATGGATGAGAATTTGAACACACGGATTTCTCTCATACCCGATATACGGAGAACAAAACCGCCCGCAGAACGATCGAGCTCTCTGCCTTCCTGCCCCTATCTTCGTCCCGGGGGTCCGGGGGCGCTGCCGCCGGCGTGAAGATGTGGGAAGGGGTGATGATCAGGCGTGCCGCCCCCCGACCGCAGAATCTTCACCGCCGTCTCGTACCGGGGGCGTTGCCCCCCGGACCCCCCACGGATGAAGATAGCCGAGGGGCGGCAATTGAACAGTATCCTTCAGGTGCCCTGTTGCAAGGAGAGGAATCAAGTATCCCTCCGCACTCAGGAGAACTGCAACGAGAAATTTTCATCACGTATGCGTGAGCCAGGGGTTCATGCCCGATTCTACAGAGCC